>JBDSOE010000231.1:0-15418 GCA_039915005.1 Ginsengibacter sp. | reverse complement strand
CCGCTATCAACGCAGGTATTCCTAACATCAGTAGGGTGGAAAATAATGGCGCGCTGCCGCCGGGAATATACAGTCCTACTTTTTCAATCGCTATAGATTGGCGCCAGCAATAAATCCCCTTTACCGTTTCAATTCTTTTTACTTCCTCTATTTGCGAAGCATGAAATTTTTCAATATTTTCTTTTGCCTGGTGAATAGCCAATTTTAGGTTGTCATCAACCAATGACAAAGCTTCGTCCATTTCATCTTCGCTTACTTTCAATTCTTTTAATTCCACACCATCAAACTCCAGGGAATATTTTCTGATGGCCGCATCACCATTTTGTTTCACATCATGCAAAATAGCTGATACCACGCTTTTTAATTCTTCATTATTAAATTGTGGCCGCCGGAGTATGGCAGGCCATGTTTCCTTCGGGGGGTTTATAAACGTTTGCATAAAATATTATTAATTATGGTTTTGAAAGTTAGGTAGGTTCCGTGAATAACTAAATGACTTCCCAATACCCAATACCTAACACCTGATACCTTTTTTTAAACAATCATTTTTTCAATGGGCACCACTAAAATCCCTTCTGCATTCAGTGCTTTTAGTTTTTCAATCACCTCCCAAAATACATCTTCATTCACCACGCTCTGCACGCTGCTCCAGCCTTCTTCCGCAAGCGGTACCACGGTAGGGCTTTTCATGCCGGGCAAAATAGCCGCAATGTTTTTCAATTGATGATTGGGAGCGTTCAGTAAAATGTACTTATTATTTTTGGCAGTTTTAACCGCATTGATACGAAGCAATAATTTATCAAGGATCATTTTATTTTCATCCGATAAATTTCTATTGCACGCTAATACCGCCTCCGACTGCAGCACCACTTCTACTTCTTTTAAACCATTGGTGAAAAGCGTATTGCCGCTGCTTACCAGGTCGCAGATGGCATCTGCCAAACCAATGCCGGGCGCTATTTCCACTGATCCGCTGATTTCGTGAATTTCCGCGTTCACTTCATTCTTTGCAAGAAACTTTTGCAATAGCCAAGGGTAGGTCGTCGCAATTTTTAATCCTTCCAGTTTATTTACGGAATGGTATTCCATGCCTTTGGGCACTGCAATGCTCAGCCTGCATTTTCCAAAGCCGAGGCGATACAGGAGATCAATATCTTTTTCTTTTTCGAGCAAAATATTTTCCCCCACAAAGCCAATATCCGCCACGCCATCGGCTACGTATTGTGGAATGTCATCGTCGCGAAAAAAATAAACTTCCACCGGAAAATTATACGCAACCGTTTTCAATTGCTTGTTTCCATTATTAAGTTCTATGCCACATTCTTTCAAAAGCTTTATAGAATCTTCATACAACCTTCCCGATTTTTGAATTGCAATTTTTAGCATAAAATAATTTTTTATTAAAGCCATAAAACAAAAATGGCCTACCTGATTGGTAAGCCCTTTTTTGAAAAATATGGTTTTACATATACATCAATATAGCTTACCAAGTGGCAAGTAAAAATGATGATGTATGTGAACGATTTGTTTCATTTATGGCCGCAAAGTAAAGGAGGAATATTTAATTACACAAAAAAATTTTATCCGGCATATGAAAATTTACAAATTAATATGCCCTCTCATAGTAAAATAAAGATATAATTCATCTATAATTTCCAACTTTATTTCTACCTTGGAGAAAAAATTTATTTTTTATTATTATTGACTGCAAATTCATAAATATATCATATTCAATCATTTCCATTTAACATTTAGCTATTTGACTCTAAACATAATATGAAAAAACCAATTTCACAAACAGAAGATACCATTCAACGTGAAAAAAAATACCGTGATATTATTGAGAGTATCTCTGCGCCTCTCGTGGCATTAGACAACAACTGGTGTTATACTTATTTAAATCAAGAAGCTGAAGATTTACTTGGTCTTGCTTCGGGACATGATCTTATTGGCAAGAATTTCTGGGAAGAATTTCAAGAAATTGTTGAAGATGGATTTAAAGAAGCTTGTGAGAAAGCAAAGGTTACCCAGCGCTACATTTACCATGAACAATATTTCCCGGAATATAATGTTTGGATGGAACATCATATTTATCCTTCCTGCCAGGGCATCACTATTAATTTCAGAAATATTACGGAACGCAAAAAGAAGGAAGAGGAAGCTCATAAACTTTCGCAGCGAAATACGTTGATCATTGATAAAATGAGGGATAATTTTTTACTCACAGACGAAAAGATGAATATAGTGGACGTTAATCCTGCTTTTTGTAAATCAACAGGATATACCAGGGAGGAATTATTGACCATGAACGTGAGTGATTTTTATTCTCACCTCACAAAGGAAGAAGTGAAACGAAATTTTAAAGAAGCGCTTCAGGCAGGAACCCTTCTAATAGAAACCCAGGTGAAAAAGAAAAATGGCGACATAGCGAGCGCAGAAGTTACCCATGCAGAAATGGTCATTGATGGACGCACTTATATAGCCACGTTTGCCCGCGATATTTCAGCTTACAAAAAAGCGGAGGAAAAACTTAAACAATCGAATGAACGTTTTGAATTAATTGGAAGTACCACACAGGATGCGGTATGGGAGGTAGAACTTGGAAACGGGCGGCGATGGTCAAATGAAATGCACAAGCACATGTATGGTTTGCAGAAATCAGATCCGGCACCGTACGCCTGGGAATGGGAGCAAAAAATTCATCCTGATGAACGGCAACAAATTATTAGCAGCCTTGACGCGGCCATTAAAAGTGGCAAAGATAAATGGCTGGCAGAGTACCGGTTTAAAACCGAAAACAGAGGCTGGATCAACATTTACGACCGTACTTATATTGTGCATGATGAAAAAGGAAAAACTATCCGTATGCTTGGGAGCATGATGGACATCACCGAATTAAAAAGAGCTGAAGAACAAATTATCGGCGAGAAAAGACTTTCCGACTCCATCATCAACAGCCTGCCGGGTATCTTTTACCTGTTCAATAAAAAGGGGCAGTTTTTGCGCTGGAATAAAAATTTTGAAACCGTTTCCCATTACAACGCTTCAGAAATAGCAGGAATGAATCCTATTGATTTTTACGATGAGGATGAAAAGGAAATACTCAAAATGAAAATTAATGAAGCATTTGAAAAAGGCATGGCAGAAATAGAAGCTCATTTCTTTACAAAGAAAAAAGAAAAAATACCTTACTACTTTAATGGATGGATAACAGAAATTAAAGGGGAAAAATGTCTTATTGGAACGGGCATCGATATCACCGAATTAAAAAAAGCCGAAAGATCTGTACATGAAATGGAGCAGGAAATATTAAATCAAAAAGTGCAGGAGCAGAAAACAATATCAAGGGCTATCATCAATACCCAGGAAAAAGAACGAAACTACATTGGCCGCGAACTGCATGACAACGTGAACCAGATATTGGCCGGAACCAGGCTGTACCTGAGCATGGCTTCAAAACAAAATGAAAGGGTGAGGGAATTAATTAAATACCCCATGGAATTATTGGATAATTCCATTAATGAAATAAGATTATTAACGCATAAGCACGCCACACCGTTAAGAGACCTGGATTTAAAACAATTGATAAAAACACTCCTCGACAACCTGGAGAAAAGCACCCCCATAAAAACAAGTCTCATTTATAATATACAAGATAAAATTATTGGCGACGACTTGAAAATAAATATATACAGAATCATACAGGAGCAAATAAATAATATTACAAAACATGCCAACCCCACCAATGCCTGCATTTCTATTCAATCTAATGACGACAAGCTCAATATTGTTACAAAAGATGACGGCAAAGGCTTTGATGTAAATAAAAACAGGGAAGGCATCGGGCTTTCCAATATGATAAACCGGATTGATTCCTTTAACGGTGAAATGGTAATTGAAAGTACGCCTGGCAAGGGTTGTGTCATTCAAATCCAAATACCTTTTTGAAACTAAAAATAGCATCCCCTATTTTTTCGGCTTCGCAAAAAACTTAATTGTTTAACTTGTGGACTATTCTCACTTAATTTTATCTGATTGAATTGATCATCACAAGAGTCCTTGAGAGGATCAATTTAATACGTTCAATTAAAAAATTATAAACACTATTAATGAAAAGAATTCTGTTTACATTTTTTCTTTTAACAGTAATACAGCGCGTCTCCTTTTCACAGACTATACCAAATGCTGCGGCAAAATATTGGGCAGACAGCGTCTTCAATACTTTGAATGACGATCAGCGTATAGCGCAGCTAATGGTTTTGCGCGAAAGTAGTTTTTCTAAAAATGGCCCTATTTACCACGATTCAATAATTGCAGATGCCATTACAAAATACAATATCGGCGGCATTGTTTTATTCCAGGGAAGCCCTGTAAAGCAGGCCGATTTTATCAATCATTTTCAAAGCATTTCTAAAACTCCCCTGATGGTTTGTGTGGATGCGGAGTGGGGATTAGGAATGCGGTTTGACAGCGTAGGGCCTTTGAACCATCAGATGATGATGGGCGCTGTCAACGATTCCACTCTAATTTATGAATATGGAAAACTGGTGGGCAACCAATTAAAAAGAATGGGCATCCAGGTAAATTATGCACCCGTGGTGGACATCAATAATAATCCCAATAATCCTGTAATAAACGATCGCTCATTTGGAGAAGACAAATATAAAGTAGCCCGGTTTGGTATTGCTTACATGAAAGGAATGCAGGATGTAGGTATTCTGGCATGTGCCAAACATTTTCCGGGACATGGCGATGTTTCAGTTGATTCACATTTTGATCTTCCTGTGATCAATAAATCTATGGAACAATTAGATTCGCTTGAATTGTATCCTTTTAAAAGAATGTTTGCAGCAGGTATCGGTAGCGTGATGATTGCTCATCTTTATATTCCCGCTATTGACAACACGGCTAACACGGCAACTTCTTTATCCAAAAATAATGTTACCGGCTTATTGCGCCACCAGCTTCATTATGATGGTCTTACTTTTACCGACGCCCTGGATATGAAGGGCGTTGCTAAATTTTTCCCCGGCGGTGAAATAGCCGCCCAGTCATTGATTGCGGGGAACGATATGCTTTGTCTCCCGGGTGAAGTTCCCGTGGCCATTGCTAAAATCAGGGAAGCCATTGAAGGCAATAAATTGAGCTGGAATGATGTTTATGAAAAATGTAAAAAAGTTCTTGCTTATAAATACATGTATGGTGTAGCCAATGTGCAGCCGATTAATACCAGTCATCTCACCGATGATTTGAATGCAGGTGTTGAAGCAATGAAAAGAAGAATTGCCGAAAATGCAATTACTGTTTTAAATAAAAGCAACAGCAGATTTTTCCCGTTACAGATAAAAGATAAAAACGAAAAAGAAATTGCTTTTGTGGGAATTGGTATCAGCAGCGAAAATACTTTTTCCAAAAGAATGAAAGATGATTATAATGCCGATGCTTTCTTTTTCGATTACAACCAGGATGCCAAACGCATTTTATCCACGGTAGAACTAATTAAGAAACGCTACAAATCAGTTGTAATAGGAGTTCATCAATATAACCGCTACCCGGCCAATCAATTTGGGATCAGTAATTATGCATTAGATCTGATCCGGCAAATTCAGCAAAACAATGAGACGATCATTTTCAATTTTGGAAATCCTTATGCGCTTAAAAACTTCTGCGATGCCCGAAACCTTGTTGCCTGTTATGAGGATGATTCTATTACTCAACAGGTGGCAGCAGATATTCTGGAAGGGAAAATAAAGGCCAGGGGCACCTTGCCGGTTACTGTTTGCGATAATTACAAATACGGGAGCGGTATCGTTGCGGAAGACCTGATGCCAATCGTTTCACCCTCTGAAGCAGGAATGGATGCCTCAAAACTTAGCGTGATAGATTCCATAGCCAATGCGGGTATTGCAGCAGGGGCTTATCCAGGCTGCGTGGTGCTGGCAGCAAGAGATGGAAAAGTATTTTATAAAAAAGCATTCGGCAAATACAATTACGATACACCCGAGCCTGTAGCGGTCAACACCATTTACGACATGGCCTCTGTAACAAAAATTTGCGCTACCACTTTAGCGGTAATGAAATTGTATGATGAAGGAAAAATAAAACTCAATAAAACATTGGGCACCTACTTACCATGGGTAAGAAAAAGCAACAAAAGCAACCTGCCTATTGAAGAAATACTTTTACACCAGGCAGGCCTTGTGGCATACATTCCATTTTATAAGGAAACTATTGACAACGAAGGCAAACCATTGGCTTCACTCTATCGCACTGAAAAAAATGATTCATTTAGTATAAGAGTAGCGCAAAACCTATACCTGCGTAATGATTACATAGATACCATGTACCAACGGATTCTTGACAGCAAGTTGGGGCCGATGGATAAATATATTTACAGCGACAATGATTTTATTTTCCTCGGGCAAATAGTGAAGGCCATCAGTGGTCTAACATTAGATGAGTATGTGGCCAAAAATTTTTATGAGCCTATGGGCCTTACTTCCACCGGCTTTAAGCCACGCGATAAATTTGATACTAATCGTATAGCGCCCACAGAATTTGAAAAGCAATTCAGGCTTCAGCATTTACACGGCGATGTACATGATCCGGGTGCCTCCATGTTTGGCGGTGTGGCCGGCCATGCCGGCTTATTCAGCGATGCGGAAGACATTGGCGCCATTTTGCAAATGTTGTTAAACGGCGGTTCCTTTCATGGCAAACAATACATTAAACCCGAAACCATAAAGCTGTTTACTGCTTATCATAGCTCCATAAGCAGGCGTGGATTTGGTTTCGATAAACCGGAGAAAGATTTGGCAAACAGTAAAGACCCTTATCCTTCAAGACTGGTTTCCCCACTCACTTATGGGCACACAGGATATACGGGCACCTGCATTTGGGTGGACCCTAAAAGTAATACCGTCTATGTTTTCCTAAGCAATCGTGTAAATCCTGATGGCGGCGAGAATTTAAAATTATCCAGGATGAATATAAGAGGAAATATTCAGGATGCTATTTATAAAGCCATCATTCAAAAATGAAAAATAAACTCAATTAATTCATTAACCATTAAAACCATTCAGTCATGGAGTATCCTTATCAAATTAAATCGTTAGAAGAATATAACGAGGTGTATAAAAAGAGCGTAGCCGACCCCGAAAGTTTTTGGGCGGGGATAGCGGAAAATTTCTCGTGGAGAAAGAAATGGGATAAAGTGCTGGAATGGAACTTCACCGATCCCTCTGTAAAATGGTTCCTCGGTGGCAAATTAAATATCACCGAAAACTGCCTGGACCGGTGGGCAAAAATACAACCCGATGTGCCCGCGCTTATCTGGGAACCAAACGACCCCACTGAAAAATCAAAGACCATTACTTATAAAGAGCTATTGGAAAAAGTAATAGAGTTCGGTTATGTGCTTAAAGAGAACGGCGTACAAAAAGGCGACAGGGTCTGCATCTACATGCCCATGATTCCCGAGTTGGCCATTGCCATGCTTGCCTGTGCAAGAATCGGCGCCATACACAACATCGTATTCGGAGGATTCTCGGCAAAAAGCATCAAAGACCGTGTGGCCGATTCGCAGTGCACCTACGCTATCACCGCAGACGGCGCTCACAGAAATAGCAAAACCATTCATTTAAAAAACATAATGGACGAAGCGCTTGAAGGCGATTCTTCTGTAAAAAAAGTGATCGTGGTAAAGCGTACTGGCGACACCGTTAGTATGAAAGAGGGCAGGGATACCTGGTGGCATCATGAAATAGAAAAAGTGCAAAAGAAAAATTTTACAGGGGATGTAATAGAAGAAATGGATGCAGAAGATATGCTCTTCATTCTTTACACTTCCGGCTCCACCGGCAAACCCAAAGGAGTGGTGCATACCACCGGAGGCTACATGGTCTATACCACTTACACCTTTGTAAATGTATTTCAATACCAGCCGGGCGATGTGTATTTCTGCACCGCAGATATTGGCTGGATCACAGGACACAGCTACGTGGTATATGGTCCGCTGGCAGCCGGCGCCACATCGCTTATGTTTGAAGGAACCCCCACCTACCCGGATGCCGGACGCTTTTGGGAGATCGTGGAGAAGTACAAAGTGAATGTGCTATACACAGCGCCCACCGCCATTCGCAGCCTGATGGCCTACGGAACGGATCCCATTAAAGATAAAGATCTGAGCTCCTTAAAAGTAATAGGCTCCGTGGGTGAGCCTATCAACGTGGAAGCCTGGAACTGGTACAATGAAAATATCGGGAAGAAAAAATGTCCGATAGTGGATACGTGGTGGCAGACTGAAAATGCCGGTATCCTTATATCCAGTCTTGGCGGTGTAACACCGCAAGAGCCATGCTTTGCCACTTTGCCTTTACCCGGCATTCAACCGGTAATAGTAGATGAAAAGGGCAATGTTCTGGAAGGCAATAATGTTTCCGGCAACCTGTGTATGAAATTTCCATGGCCCTCTATCTTGCGCACCACCTACAATGATCACGAGCGTTGTCGCTTAAATTATTTCAGCGCTTACCCAGGTTTATATTTTACAGGCGACGGTTGTCTGCGTAATGAAAATGGTTTCTACAGAATCACAGGAAGGGTTGATGATGTGCTGAATGTAAGCGGCCATCGCATTGGTACCGCCGAAGTGGAGAACGCCATCAACATACAGGACAGTGTGATAGAAAGTGCCGTGGTGGGTTTTCCACACGACATCAAAGGGCAGGGTATTTACGCCTATGTAATTCTTGATGATGCTACCCTGGATGAGGAGGCAGCAAGGAAAATAATTAATGCGGCGGTTACCAAAGAAATCGGCGGCTTTGCCCGTCCCGAAAAAATTCAATTCGTAAAGGGGCTTCCCAAAACAAGAAGCGGAAAAATTATGCGCCGCATCCTGCGCAAAATTGCCGAAGGCGAAATGCACAATCTCGGCGACACCTCTACCCTGCTGGACCCTGCCGTGGTTGAAGAAATAAAGAAGAATAGAGTATAGGCATTTATAGCAATGGTCTGACGGTCTCTTTCTGACATTGCGGTCGTTAAAAAAAATAATGCTCTGACGGTCTCCGTCTGACATTGAAGTTGTCAAAAAAATAATGGTCAGGTGGTTTCTGTCTGACCATTATTTTTTTACTTCCTTTGCACAATGCATCCAAAAGAATTATCCATCAGCGATTTTAATTATTCGCTGCCCGAAGAAAAGATTGCGATTTATCCACTTGAAAAAAGAGACCAATCCAAGTTATTGATTTATAAAAACGGAAAAATATCCGAAGACATTTACCGAAACCTTTCGAACCATTTACCGGAAAAAAGCTTTCTCGTTTTTAATGATACCAGGGTCATTAAAGCAAGGATCTTGTTTGAAAAAATTACGGGATCCGTTATCGAAATATTTTGCCTGGAGCCTCATGAAAAAATTAAAGATTATGCCGTAGTACTCCAACAAAAAAATAAAATAAGGTGGAAATGTATGATTGGGGGCGCCGGTAAATGGAAAGAAAAATATCTTGTAAAAACTGTTACAATAAATAATGAGGAAATAATTTTAAAAGCAGAATTGGTTGAAAAATTAAGCGATGCCTACGTGGTAGAACTCTCCTGGAATCCGGGAGATTATTCTTTCGCGGAAATAATAGAACATACCGGAGAAACTCCTTTGCCGCCCTATATAAAAAGGAAAGCAGAAGAAAGCGATGCCGAAAAATATCAAACCATTTACTCCGCACACGAAGGCTCCGTAGCCGCGCCCACAGCTGGTTTACATTTTACCGGGGAAATCTTTTCTTCTTTTAATAAAAAAAATATTACAAAAGGTTTTGTAACGCTTCATGTAGGCGCAGGCACTTTCAAACCGGTGAAATCGGAAAAAATGGAAGGCCATGAAATGCATGCCGAATGGATAGACGTTACCGACGATTTTATTAATGAACTAATACAACAAATTTCCAACGGCATTTTTTGCGTGGGCACTACTTCTGTAAGAACCATTGAAAGCCTGTACTGGATGGGAGTAAAAATTTTGTTGAACCCCGGCATTGAGTTTGAAGATTTGCTTATAAAGCAATGGGATGTTTATGAAGAGGGGATGCAGAATAATAAATACAATGCCGGAGAAGCGTTAACTGCCTTATCCAATTATTTGCAGCAAAAAAAATGGGAACGACTTTTTATTCAAACTCAGATTATTATTGCGCCCGGTTATCAATACAAAATCGCGAAAGGCATTATCACCAATTTTCATCAGCCAAAATCTACCTTGCTTTTACTGGTAGCTGCATTGATTTGAGAGAACTGGAAAGAAATTTATGATTATGCGCTTACCCACGATTTCAGATTCTTGAGTTATGGAGATGGGTGTTTGATTTATGGTTAGCAACGAACCGGTTTTATTGATCTGTTGCGGAAACCAAATTTACAATATTAGATGGGTATTCTGAAGCCAAGTCTGCAATCGCTATTCTAAAATCAATTCACCATTTTATCGGCACAGCAACTGCTGGCAAAGGCTTCATGCTTGGCTTTGAACGCGAAACCCATTCCCAGGATATAGCCCATAGCTTCACGCAAGGCCTCATTACTTTTAAAACTCGGATTGGTGTTGATGTCCGCATGTACTTCCATGTCCACATCATATTGTGTAAACAGATCGCAAAGCTCATAAGCAATCTCAATACTTCTGGCTACCTCCACCAACATGCGTTCTTTAATACTATATTGCTGGGTGGTTCTGTCATTATGAATAAACATGAAACCGCCGCGCCCTTCCCTGAGAAAAACGATGACGGTTGCAAATTCAGTCTCATGGCTTTTCACCTGGCTATCGGTACCAATGCAAACCTTTAATTTAAAGCCTTCACCGGTTTCTTTTTGAATGGCTTTTTCAACTGCGCTTTTAATTGGCAGGTCAATTGTGTCTCCATTAAATTTTCTCCAAAGCATAAAAAAAATTAGATTTAAGATTTGAAAATATAACTGTACCGATAGATTACGGCTACACAAATTATGATTTCTTGAAGGAAATTGAATATTGAGGAGAAAATATTTTCGTTAATACACAAAAAAAAAGGGCCAGCCCCTAATGCTGACCCTTAACTTACACATGAATCTACCTTACAGTTTTACAATTCTTTGGGTTTTTCTTTGGGAGTTACTGATAATTTGTATGATATAAATTCCGTTAGGAGAATTATTAATATTGATAGTGTTTACACCCGCCATGGCATTGCCCGTTTTCAATATCCTGCCACTCATATCTGCCAACTGGTATTTGAAATTTTCTTCCGCTTTAATAATTATTTCGGAACGCACCAACGTTGAAATGACGAATGATTTGTGTGCATTTTCCGGTGCCTTTAATGAAATCACATTTGAATAAATCTTTTGCCCGGTAACAGAAGTTACTTTAAGACGATAGAAAGTATTTCTATCCGTTAAAGGAAGATAGTCGAAACCTTTTATTGTAGAAGAAACCGTGGCGAGAGAATCGAAATTACTTCCGTCTATGGAACTTTCAATTACAATATCCTGTATTTTTTCATCTGCAACAATGCTCCATTTTAATGAGTGCTTTTCGTTTTCTGTTTTACCCGAAAGCAGCGCCTCAGTTATCGGCAATACGATCGCCGGTGCAAAAACACCCGACACTTTATAAGATCCGAGGCTTCCATAATTGGTAGCGTTTTCATTACCGGCACCCTGCACTACGGCATAATAAATTCCCGGATCCAACGTAGTATCTATCGCTACATTCAAAATATTTTCAGGGTCATATACACTGATCACCCGCATGGAAGAATTTAAAAGAGTAACTTTTACATCAAGGTTAGCCCCCTCATTATTAGCACCTACAGAAAAAGGTTTTGCATCTAAACGAAAAGCGCCACGCCCCGATAAATTGAATTTAAAAACATCTCTATCCACATTGGTAGTGATGATACCTTCTTCGGAAAATTTTGAACCAGAAATAATTACTTCATCCGCATTGGCATCAGGATTATCTCTGTGATCATCCGGGCGATAAGTAAAACCATTTACAGAAGTAATAATAGAAAGATTATCCTGGTCTACAGTGCAGCCACTCGGAGTAGGGCCGTTGTTCCATCCGGAAAAATTCCGGTAATAACTGTTGCCCATAACCGGTGCCCAGGCTGTTTCTCCGGAACCGGTGCCTTCATTATAAGTGGCCACCAAATTACAGGAGCCATTGTATTTTGCCTGGTGCGAAAGGCCCAGCGTGTGCCCACTTTCGTGAGTACAACATTCCGCAATAATTTTTGGAGCATACCCCAGCCTGTCAGGAAAAACGAAGCCCGGCGTATCATCGCCCCAGGTAAAGGAACGGGTATAAGAAACGCCGCCTACTCCCGGGTACCAGCCGCTGGTAGGCGTAATTATGATTCGTACTCTTTGACTGAGAGGAGCCGACAAAAAAATCGTGGAATCAGTAGTAATATTAATATTGAACGGCCTGAAATCTTCCGACACCCGGTTAAAAATTTCAGTGATCTGCGCATCATTTAAACCCGATGGTGCACAGTAAAAAGGAGTGCCGCCATTCCATGAAGATGCTTGTACAAAATGACCGTCAAAATCAAGGAAAATAGTAGCCTTTGCTGAAGAAAAGCTGCTTAGTTTTGGTAAACTCATTCCTTTAAATGAAAGTAGTATAATGAGTGATACAATAATTGGAATAATCTTTTTCATGGTTTTGGATTTAGGGTATCCATTAAAAATTCAGGTAAGGTTCGGGGGCATTAATAATCCTCAATAAGCATTTCAGTTTTTATTTTATTAAAAGCGTAGCTGCCATCATTGGATTTTACCAGCTCGTAACCATCAGCATATCCTTCATTTATTATACGCGCCACATAAGTAATGGTCTTATCATCATTAATCCTTTTGGAAATAGACAATAAAGTATTGTTTAATGAAGGGGATTTAATGATGACGCTGTGTAAATTATCATACCTTTTAATGGAAGAAGTAATGGTTCCCGAAAAGGAGAAATTATAAAATTTAAATTTTACCGAAGCGCCTTCAGCGGCCGTAAATGCTTTATCCAATTCTGTAGTTGCCGTCGGAAGTCTTTCAGAAACGGTTCTAAAAAGTTGCGGCCTTGAAGAAGAAAGAACCTGTGCCTGGGTAATATAAGATGACATTACCAAAATGCACAGCGTTACTATTTTATGTAGGGTTTTCATAGCTGAGGATTTTATTTTTAAACATTCGGACAGTGATAAAACGACGCTCGTTTAAAAATATTACCTCAAAAAACAAAAAAATCAAAAAATAGTAAAAGTTAGGGGGAAGTACTCTGAAACTATCGTATTAATACGAAGCCAAAACCCGTTGTTCCCGATGACTGAAACCGAAACCTCTTTGTAGCATAAATATTTTCTAAGGCTATAAAGACTTATAGTGAAGCAATCGTGAATTCCCGGCATGGGCAAATATTTTAAAAATGATACCCATTGTTAGCATCCCGCAAAAAAAATCACCGGCTATTTTAATAAAGGAGAATAAGGAATGGTTTTTGATTCAACCATTTCAATTCACTAAAAATTATCACCATGGACAAGAAAGAAAAGTTGCATACAATGGAAAAAATGCTTCGCGGGTTGGATGACATTGTAAATACCCAGACTTCTTTATTAAAAAAGATTGGGCAATTAGAAGCGGAGAACATCAATATTGGCAATAGTATTCTTGAAAAACAATTGCCAGAATTACTCTCCAAATCTGATGAAACATTAGAGATGGCCACTACGCTTCAAAACGATTTTACCGCATCAAAAGATAAATTTATTAAAGACAACAAGCTGGATGAAGTGCTTCCCGATGCGAAATAATATTTATTTTTTTCTGCTGAAAACAATAAAATCCGTAGCGGGGATTTTGTCAATTCCATTTTGCCTCATCATCGTAATTATTTGCCCGCGGTGATAGGTTGCGTGATTGAATAAATGCAGCAGCATTTCATACACCGGCTGTTTAAAAAATTCTTTCTTAGTATTGTAATAACTGAAAACATGAGTAACATTTTTTTCATTGGCCTCATTGACCCAATCCTTCCATTGTTTTGAAAGTGTCAATAATTTTTTAGAGAGTTCTTCAAAATTTTCATCAGGATCCTTTTCAGGCATTACCACATGCTCTTGTAATTTCAAACGTTGCCACCAAACACTTTCCACTTCCATTAAATGCACAAACGTTTTATAAATGCTTCCAAAACTACTGTCCATGTTCTTATGTAAAATCTCCTGTGGCAGCTGGGCTGATTTGTCTAACAAAATTTTGTGGGCCCAAAAATTATAAGCAGCATATTGCTGCAGAAGTTCCTTCATTTTTTTATACAAAGAAAAGGACTATTTTAATGCATTGTCTTCTTTTTTACCTGCACAAAAAAATACCGTCCTTAAAACTTTTAAGGAGTAGGATTACGATTCAGACAATTTGCATTACGAAGCGGAAAGCCTGGAGCAGAAATCTGTTTACAACATTTAAAAAAATTCCTTAACGAAAATTATCGCCTACTTCGCCACAGAAATTTTAAGTATTATCAGTTGACATTGCTTTACGGCACTCCGGGATTTTCCAAAATTTTATTGCAGCACTTCATGTTTTGGTACTTTTGCGCTATTCTTAATTTCGCTTTATTAAATTATAAAATGTCACCACAAAAAAAACAATTAAAAGGTTTTGGTTCCACGGCTATCCATGCCGGCCACGAAACTGAAGGAAATTATGCCCATTTAACGCCCATTTATGCGAGCAGCACTTATGTTTTCGATACCGCAGAGCAAGGTATGCGCCGTTTTAGCGGCGATGAAAAAGGCTACATCTACAGCAGGTGGGGAAATCCCAGCTTGAAGGAAGCAGAAGACAAAATTGCCGCACTGGAAAGTTTTGGGCTTTTAGAAAACGGGGAACCTCTGCCTTTGAAAGCGCGCTTACATGCAAGTGGTATGGCAGCTATAAGTACTTTAATGCTTGGGAATTTAAAAAGCGGCGATAAAATTTTATCACATTATTCTTTATACGGCGGTTCACAGGAACTAATGAATCGTGTACTGCCCGGCCTGGGGATAGAAGCTATCATTATTGATCTCCGGGATTTGAACAAAGCAGAAGAAGCGATGAAGAGTGACCCTAAAATAAAAATGCTTTATTTGGAAACACCCGCCAATCCTACCATTCAGTGTGTGGATATAGAAAAACTTACTAAATTAGCCAAACAGCATCACCTGATAGTGGCCGTGGACAACACTTTTGCCACGCCTTATCTGCAACAGCCTTTTAAATACGGAGTTGATTTTGTAGTACATTCCACCACCAAATTTCTGAATGGCCACGGAACCGCCATAGCCGGCGCACTTATCGGGAAAGACATTGACCACATGCAGGGGCGTAT
>JBDSOE010000228.1:0-5895 GCA_039915005.1 Ginsengibacter sp. | reverse complement strand
TCCCAAAAAATACAGATGAATTTGAAAATGCGGTAAGAAGAATAAAATTTGAAGAATTATTCCTGGCCCAGTTAAGAATGGGATTATTAAGGGCAAAACGGCATACTACATCACAGGGAATTGTCTTTGGAAAAGTAGGCAATTTATTCAATGAATTTTATAATAATCATTTACCATTCGAACTGACTAATGCGCAGAAAAAAGTATTGAAAGAAATAAGAAAAGATGTGGGAAGCGGAAAGCAAATGAACCGTCTGCTTCAGGGCGATGTAGGCAGCGGGAAAACAATGGTGGCGCTTATGGCCATGCTTATTGCTGCAGACAATGGCTTTCAGAGTTGCTTTATGGCGCCCACGGAAATATTAGCGCGCCAGCATTTTGAAAGTCTGAAAGCCTTACTGAATGATATTCCTGTAAAAATTGGCATACTCACCGGTTCTTCTACGGCCAAAGAAAAAAGAGAAATGCTGCAGCAATGTGCCGATGGAAGTTTGCACATTATCACCGGCACTCATGCCTTAATAGAAGATACGGTTCAGTTTAAAAACCTGGGCCTTGCCATTGTGGACGAGCAGCATCGTTTTGGCGTGGCGCAGAGAGCGAGGCTTTGGAAAAAGAATGAAATTTCGCCACATATTTTAGTCATGACGGCCACACCTATTCCCCGAACCTTAGCGCTCACTGCTTATGGCGACCTGGATTACAGTATTATGGATGAAATGCCCCCGGGGCGAATACCAATCACTACGGTTCACCGCATGGAATACAAAAGGCCGCAGGTAATGGATTTTATAAAATCCGAAATTCAAAAAGGGCGCCAGGCCTATATTATTTATCCGCTTATAGAGGAATCGGCCAAACTGGATTTTGAAAATTTAATGAAAGGGTATGAGGAAGTGAAAGCCTATTTTCCCGAACCCAAGTATTACATCAGCATGGTGCATGGGCGTCAGAAGTCTAAAGAGAAGCAAATAAATATGAATCGCTTTGTAACCGGCGATACTCATATAATGGTTTCTACAACCGTGATTGAAGTGGGAGTAAATGTGCCCAACGCAAGTGTGATGGTTATTGAAAGCACTGAGAAGTTTGGGCTTACCCAATTGCACCAGTTGAGGGGAAGAGTAGGACGCGGAAATGAAAGAAGTTATTGCATACTAATTACCAAAGTAAAGCTATCGTCAGATGCGAAACAGAGAATTAAAATAATGTGCGAAACCAATGATGGATTTAAGATCGCTGAAAAAGATCTTGAAATTCGCGGCCCCGGGGATATAGAAGGAACAAGGCAAAGCGGATTACTTAATTTTAAGCTGGCTAACATTATCGAAGACAAAAATATACTTGAGGCGGCCCGCCATACTGCGGAAAAAATAATAGAAGAAGACCCATCTTTATCTTCGCCAGATAATTTGTGTTTACAAAATTACCTGGCTACCAAAAAAGGAAAGACCGTTTGGAGTAAAATATCATAAGAGAAATTACAGTAAGATGTATTGTTAATTCCCTATTAAATCAAAAAGGAAAATTTAATTTTCAATCTTCTGACCTAATTGTTTCGTAAATTTATTTCGATTTATAATGAGTCAGTTTTTTTATTTTTTTTATTACACTTATTGGTTCTTTTTCTTTTAATCGAAAAACATTCGCCTTGAAAATTCTTAAGTGTTTTGCTTACTTTCTTTTCACCTTCTTTATGACATTTGCCATTGTTGATGGTTTGTTTGCCCAGGTTCAGTTTATTGAAAACAAAGGCCAGTGGGATTCCCGTGTAAAATTTATGAGTAAAGCAGGAGATGGTTCTTTTTTCCTTGAAGAAAAAGGGTTTACGATTTCCCAATACAATCCTGCCGATGTAAAAGATATTACTGATAAAAGGCACGGCCTGGCTGCTGCAGAAACGTCTCATAATAAAAAATCTGTCAGCAACGTTGTCCGCACTCATTCTTATTCGGTAGAATTTCTGAATGCGAATATGGCGGAGATTATTCCTGAAAAGCCGATTGCGACCGTTAATAATTATTTTATAGGAAGTGATAAAAGTAAATGGGCCAGCAATTGTAAAATATTCCAGGCCGTTTCTTATAAAGAGGTTTATCCGGGAATTGATATAAGATTTTACGTGGACAAGGGTAGCAACTTAAAGTATGATTTTATTGTGCACCCCGGCGCCGATGTGAATGACATAGCCATGAGGTATAAGGGCGCCGGTAAGATTGGTGTAAAAAATAAGGAACTTATAATTACCACGTCCCTCGGCAAAAGCAGGGAATTGAAACCCTATACTTATCAGGTTATTAATGACCAGCGCCAGGAACTGGAATGCAGTTACCAGGTGAAAGGTGATGTGGTAAAGTTTAAGATAAAAAATTATTCGCCCGATCAAACACTTATCATAGACCCCACCCAGATATTCTTCAGCTATTCAGGAAGCACGGGGGATAACTGGGGTTTCACGGCTACCTATGGCCCTGATGGCAGTTTTTACGGAGGAGGTATTGTGTTTGGAACCGGCTTTCCGGCCTCTCCCGGAAGTTATGACGGATCGTTTAATGGTGGTTATGATATTGGTATTATTAAACTTTCTCCTGATGGTACCAAAAGGATGTATGCTACTTATATCGGGGGCTCTGGCAATGAACAGCCTCATAGTTTAATTGTAGATGGGCAGGGAAACCTGGTGTTGGCCGGAAGATCCAATTCCCCTAATTACCCTACTACGGTTCCTGTGTATGGCAACAATGGAAAAGGGGCTGATTGGGACATAGTTGTAACCAAATTAGATGCAAGCGGGGGTAATCTTATTGGCTCCATGAAAATAGGAGGTACAGGAGATGATGGGGTAAACATTCAGGGGCAGGGAGCAGATAATCTTAACTCACTCAAAAGGAATTACGGAGATGATGCACGCAGCGAAGTACTTTTGGATGCGGCCAATAATATTTATGTAGCCTCCTGCACGTCCTCTTCAGATTTTCCCACCACTGCCGGTGCTTTTCAAAGGGTAATAAAGGGGATGCAGGATGCGGTAGTTTTAAAACTGAACCCAAATTGTGACGGTGTATTATTCAGTACTTTGCTGGGCGGCAAAGATAATGACGCGGCTTATGTACTTGCCCTGGGCACCAATAATAATATTTATGTTGCCGGGGGTACGGCCAGCCCCGATCTTTTAAACTCCATACCTACTACCGGAGTAATAAGGCCTACCAGCACAGATTTGAGTAGTGGCAGCAATAGTAAAGACCCCTGTGATGGATTCATAATAGAACTAAGTAATTCAGGTTCCTCGGCTATCAGAGGCACCTATATAGGTACCGGCGAGGCCGACCAGGTGTATGGTATAGAAATAGACAAGTTTGGATTTGTATATGTAATGGGTACTTCCGAAGGGAATATGCCAGTTATTAATGCTGCTTATTCCAATGCAGGGGCCAAACAATTTATTTCAAAATTAGATACCGGCCTGAGTACGTTTGTATATTCAACAGTATTCGGATCAGTTAATGCCGTCGTTCCTAACATTTCTCCCACCGCTTTTCTGGTGGATCGTTGCGAGAATGTGTATGTTTCAGGATGGGGGGGCAAACCCAATGTGCCCTACAGAAATGGGAATGTGAGAGGAATGCCTGTTACCGCCGGCGCTATTAAATCTGTTCCCGACCCTGTAGGAAGTGATTTTTATTTCTTTGTACTGGAAAAAAATGCCACTTCGCAATTGTACGGATCTTTTTTTGGGCAGGATGATAGCCGGTCTTTTGGAGATCATGTGGATGGAGGTACGAGCCGGTTCGATCGTAACGGCGTTATCTACCAGGGAATATGTGCCAATTGCGGAAACAATGTCCCTTTTCCCGGAACTCCCGGCTCCTGGTCCCCCACCAATCAGGCGGTGGGTGATAATGGAAAATGTAATTTGGGTATGCTTAAGATTGAAATGAATTTTTCCGGTGTTCGCTCCGCATTGCGGGCATCCATTGATGGCGTTCCCAATGATACCGTAGGTTGTGTACCCTTACGCGTTGATTTTTTGGATACCTTAAATCTCGGAAAACTTTATTACTGGGATTTTGGAGATGGTTCCGGAGATACCACCACAGGCCCATCGAACTTTCATGTCTATAATAATATCGGATCTTACAGGGTACGCCTTATTGCTATTGACAGCCTTACGTGCAACATTGCCGATACTTCCTACAAAACCATTAGGGTTGGAAATAATAAAATTAACCTGGATTTTATTTCAACCAAAATACCGCCCTGTACCAATCTGAGCTATAGTTTTACCAATACCTCAGTAGCCACCAGGGGAGGCTTCCGTCCGAATACATTTACATGGGATTTTGGGGATAATACTCCACCGGTAACCCAGGGCTATACGCCGCCCATTACCCATATGTATGCAGGCCCCGGAACGTACAAAGTGAAGCTTACCATTAACGATACCAGCTTTTGTAATTCTCCCGACGATACTATAAAGACAGTAAGGATTTCACCGCAAGTGAAAGCACTGTTTACCACACCTGCAAGGGGTTGTGTTCCGTACAATGCGGTTTTTGCCAATCAGTCTTTAGGCGGCTTACAATTTCTCTGGGATTTTGGAGACGGAACTACTTCCACCCAGGAAGAGCCAACGCATTTGTATAACAATGTGGGTACTTATCGCGTAACCTTACAGGCATTCGATTCCACTTCTTGCAATAAAGTAGATTCCATCAGCTTTACCATTACTGTAAGCCCTATTCCTAATGCCTCGTTTACCTACAATCCGCTTCAGCCGCAGGAAAATGTAATCACCAGTTTTATAAATCAATCGACAGGAGCTACAAAATATCTCTGGAATTTTGGAGATGGCGACACCTCCACCGATGTAAATACCACTCATATTTTCCCGGCCACCTCCACTTACAATGTATGCCTAAAAGCCACTAATGATACGGGTTGCGCGGATGACACCTGTATAAGTGTCAAATCAATAATAAAGCCATTGCTTGATGTGCCTAATGCGTTTACGCCCGGCAGGTTTGGTGCAAACAGCCGCATTCGCGTGGAAGGTTTTGGTATTGCTGAAATGCACTGGGCCATTTATAATCGTTGGGGGCAAAAAGTATATGAGGCCAATAACAGGAAAAGCTCGTGGGATGGCACCTTTAAAGGAAAACTACAACCGGTTGATGTTTACACCTATACGTTAGATGTAACTTTTACCGACGGAACCAAAGCTAAAAAGACAGGAGATATAACTTTATTACGATAATGATTTTTATGTCAAAGACTTTTAAAATATTGATTCTTTCCTGTACTTCTTTCATAGCGGTACAAAGCGGCTTGTGGGCGCAGGATTTGCATTTTTCCCAGTTTTTTAATAATCCTTTACTCACCAATCCCGCAAATACGGGATTTATTCCCGATGCCGATTACAGGCTGGGCGCTTCTTACCGCAACCAGTATTCCAACATCATGGCGGTTCCCTATAAAACGATGAGTATTTTTGGCGATGCGCAGGTTTTTAGAAATAAAATTGAAACAGGATGGCTGGGCCTGGGTGGCGTAATCCTTCGGGATCAAGCCGGTTCAGGAAGCCTTACTTCCACAAAGATATATGGATCATTGGCGTATCATCAAATGCTGGGCCTCAGTAGCCTTCTTACGGCGGGCTTTAATGTGGGTTGGGCCAATAAAAGAATTGACCAAAGCCTGCTTACTTTTCCCGATCAGTTTGACGGCAAATTTTTTGATGGTAGCCTGCCCTCTGAAGCCAAAAATGGGTTGCTAAATTCCAGCATCAGTTATTTCGACATGCAGGCCGGAATTAATTATGCCTATTTCCCTACCGAGGATATTTATATTAACGCCGGCTATTCCATTCAGCATGTGAACCAGCCGAGGGAAACT
>JBDSOE010000204.1:0-5351 GCA_039915005.1 Ginsengibacter sp. | reverse complement strand
CTCTCCCATGTGGCTTACATCAAAAACGCCGGCATTGCTACGCACTGTGGCGTGCTCATCATTTACGCCGGTATAGCTTATCGGCATATGATATCCTGCAAACTCGGCCATCTTTGCGCCTAGCGCTATGTGTTTTTTGGTAAAAGGGGTAGTCTTCATAACGTCAATTTAGAGTGGTGCAAATTTAGGCGAAAAAGGAAGGAAATATCTGTTGATTTTAGGGGGACAGATTTTGGATTTTCTCAAAACCTTTTATTTATAAAGACATCCACCAAATATTGCGGGATATAAATTCTTATGAAAGATAACGAAGGATGTGGCCGAAAGCTTTCAATTTATTTTATTAAAAATAAAACAGGCCCCATGCAAAAGCATGAAGCCCGATTCAACTTCAACCTCAAAAAGTTGTCAGATGTTCAATATAAAAGGATACTCTTCTTTTATCTTTTCCTTTTCCATACAATCTTCATGGAGCAATGCAGTGCTTCTGTTCAGTTTTTGAATCTTGAGGTCTATTTCTTCTTTCGCTTTACGAAGAGAATCCTTGATCTTGTTCACCTCTTTTTTCTGGGAAGCTTTTGTGGAATCTACCGCCGCCTGCATTTTTTGTATTTGCTTTTCCTGTGCATCTTTTAAGGAATCAAATTTATTTCCCTTGTAACGATAACTGGGATCACTGCTGTCAGGGCTTTCAAAATTTTCATTATTGCGGGGTGAATTATTATTATTCCAATTATCATCATTATCGGAAGGAGTTCCCTGCAAAGTATAAAGCCCGTCTTCTTTCATTATGTATTGCACTCCGTAACTGTATTCATAATCTCCTTCATCATAATTGTACCAGTCTCTTCTATCCCAAAAACCATCCAGCCTTACCCGATCCGAATGGCCAAAGCTTTTGTTTATTTTAATCTGATGACCAACCGGCACAGCTATGGTTACTTCTACGTTCTGATTGCGAAACTTATCAGTAGTGTTTATGGCAATGGCTCTGTCCATCATCAATACAGAATCGTTTTGTGAAATGTTGAAATTAATTAAGGCGGCTAAGGTGTCGGCGTATCTCCTGGTGTTTCCGTTGCATAATTTCATTACGGTTACATGGAAGCTGTCCGTGGCTGATTTTTTTATGCGTATCCTGATATTTCCAATAAAGGCCGTATCATCAGTTACACCAAAAGTGCCGTACGGTTCCAGGTTGAACCAGCCGTTTCTTCTGTAATTTATATTTTGAAAAGGAATTACCTCAAGGCTTTTTACCAATGGATTTGCAAGGTTTATGGTTTCCTCATTCAATGAGTTAATGCCTTTAAAGTCGCGACCAACAGAAGTTACCAGCAGAATAAAAGAAATGATCCCTACTACCCAAAGCCCGCCGAAGGAATAGCGCATCAGCTTGCTGCTTTTTTTCACTCTCGCAATTCTTCTGATAATAAATGTGATGATGCCTACTACCGGAACTCCGATGAAGAAAAGGAGCGTCCCCCAGGCAAATAAAGATTGCCATCCGTCCGTGAGAACGAAATCTTTTAAAGGAAATAATCCGATAGAAACCACGGCAAGAGAAAACAAGGCGATAATTAAGGCAAGCGCCAAACAACCGAGAATGAAATAGACAAATACTTTAAAAAGCGTTGCAATAATATTTCCCAGCACACCACTGGTGCGTTTGGCGGCATAATGAATTTCCTCGCCCATTTCAGCGCCTCTTTTTGAAGCGATATTCCCCGCTTCCGCTCCCAGTTTTCCTACTCTTTCTCCCACGCCTTTCATTTCCTGCAATACGGAATTTTTGATGGAATTCAAATCTACTTTTTCACCTTTCATTTCCAGTTTTTCCGAGGTAGTGTTGGCTTCAGGAATTACCAGCCATAAAATAATGTAGATAATAAAGCTGCAGGGACTAAAAGAAAAATTTAAAAAAGACGGGAAAGTAAGCGGCCCAAAATGTCCCCATCTGAAAAAGAAAGAAATAAACGGAATTAAAAACAATACCCTGGGAATCCATGAGTTTATGCTGAAATAACTTCCTATACCGCTGCAAACCCCACCGATTATTTTGCCATCAGGATTGCGATACAATCTTTTACGAACGCCGTTTTCAAGCATATTGCTTCCCGGAACAAATATCCACAGAAGTAAATACAGCAGAAATCCGATACCTGAAACGATGAATAAAACTCTTACAATTACCGGGTCAATACCAAAGTAAGCGGCTATACCACTACAAACCCCGCCGATTATTTTATGGTTCTCATCGCGGTAAAGCCTTTTGCCTTTCCAATTCCAGTTTTGCTGCGAAAATGGCTCATTTTTTCCTGCCTCCGCATCTTCTTCACCTTTTGTATTGCTTTCGGAATGCTCGCCTTTTTCTGCTTCTTCAAAATCTTCGGGCCTTCCCATATTGGTGATAATGGCATTTACATCGTCGTCAGTAATGCAGGTAGCGCCATTTTTAAGACGTTCCCGGAACAGCTCGCTGATGCGGCTTTCAATGTCATTTATAATTTCATCTCTGCCTTCTTCTTTGGCAAAATAGCGGCGCAGGCTGTCAATGTATTGTTTCAGCAATTCATAAGAACTTTCCTCTATCGGTACCACCGTACCCTGGAAATTTATATTGATTACTTTTTTCATTTTAGTTCTGTTTATTGGTTGTTGAAGTTGATTTTTATTTATTTTTCCCCGTTATGGTTTCCACTGCGCCGGCAAGCTCCAGCCAGGTAGTTTCCAGTTCTTTATAAAATTCCGCGCCTTTTTCTGTCAGTGAAAAATATTTCCTTGGCGGCCCGCTGTTACTTTCTACCCAACGGTAAGTGAGGAATTCTGCGTTTTTTAACCGGGTTAGTAAAGGGTAAAGCGTTCCTTCCAGAATGTTCAGGTTGGCTGATTTCATCATATCAATAATATCACTCGGGTAAGCCTCTCCAAGTTTTATTATGGATAAGATACAAAACTCCAGTACTCCCTTTCTCATTTGGCTTGCTGTGTTATCAATGTTCATTTTTCTTGTTTTTTAAAATCTGAAGGAAATATTACTATTAACTTTCTACCACAAAGATAAAGGGTTTTATAATACTATGCAATACATAATACCTGTTTTTTTAAGGTAGCGTATTCTATCCAATGAGGTTGAATGCATGGAAGCCCTTGCCGCAAAGGGTTTGCTTGATATTTGGGAAGGCTTTATTTTTTTATTTATTTATAAATGGTGGAATAAAATGATGAGCGGCGCCATTTGAACAAGAAGTTAAAGCTCATAAGGTGAGTGAGATGGGTACACCATCGTTTTAGAATCTGAATACTCTTTTGATTAATCGTTTCAAAACCGGCACTTTTATTCTTACGGGTTTAAAAAGAATACCGCTGTGAACCCCATTGATTTTCTATAAAATATTGGCACTTAAACTATTTCAGCTCACGGACCACTCTCACAATGGGGGCTCTTTGTGAATAGAAACAAATCTCCGTATCTTGATTAAAACCCGCTCAGGTAAGTAGATAACATTTTCCGTAATTTTATGGAAGAAGTAACCAAATTGGTTACTTCTTCTTAGTTTTGCACTTGTAATGTTTTTCAGATGAATATATACAATCGCAGTTCATTGATTGCCTTTTACGGTACACATCCGGACTGCAAAGAAGTGCTGGAGAAATGGTACAATGATATACTTTCAAAGAACTGGAGAAAGCCCGGAGGTGTGACGAAGGATTTCAATACGGCGCGGACGATTAAGAACAACCGTGCTATTTTTAGGATCAATGAGAATGATTACAGGTTGATTGTTGAAGTTAATTATCAGAAAGGTTGGCTATTCATTAAATTCATCGGAACACATGCACAGTATGATAAGACGGATGCGGAAACAGTAGATTCCTTTAAGCGAAAAAAAATAAAAAAGTAGTAGTATGCAACTCAAAATTATTAGAACAAAAAAAGATTACTTCAGGGCGCTTGAGCGATTTGAAGAAATCTTCCAGGCGAAAGCCGGCACCTCCGAAAGTGATGAGGCCGATGTACTGTCTCTTCTGATCAAGGCATACGAGGATAAGAACTTTGTTATAGAGTCTTCCAGCCCATTGGAGGCGATCAGGTACAGAATGAAAGAGCAGGGACTATCCAACAGTGACCTGGCTGCAATACTTGGATTTAAAAGCCGGGTTACGGATATTTTTAATAAGAACCGAAAACTTAGTCTTGGTATGATTCGAAAACTTAATCAGCAGTTACACATTCCATTAGAAACATTGGTGAGAGAGTATTAGAATCCTCAAATAATAAAAGAACTGCTACCTGTAAGATTTGTCAACTCTTACCAACGAATAGTAAAAAGGATAGTATAAGTTGCGAATATAAAATGGCCTTCTAATTTATTTGTTCGTTTACAGTAATCAAAACCAATCGCTTTCCAAATTTCTTTCCTAAACTCTTAACCGCACCATTCAACGCTTCTCTGGTTTGTTTTTAAATTACGTTTAAGCATAACTGTTATCATAAGAATTTTGGCAAGAAGAATGAACTCCATAAATATATTTGAGTTAGATTTATTCCAGGTAATTTGATCCTGGTGCTGTCATTTTAAACCCTTTCCAGTCTTTGGCATAGTAGTTCTTTTTAATCCATAAGTTCGTTTTCATTAATTTTGTTACCAAATAATTTTATTATGGAAGAAAAGAAATATGACTTTGGAATGATTGGACTTGGAGTGATGGGAAGTAATTTATTACTGAATATGGCTGACCACGGATTTGCTGTAATTGGCTACGATAACAACTCTAAGAAGACCCAATCACTTGAAACATCTGCAACAAAAAACACAATTGTAAAAGGGGTAAACACATTAGAGGAAATGATTGCCGGGTTGAAAACACCGCGAAAATTAATGATGCTGGTGCCCGCAGGAAAACCTGTTGACAGCGTAATAAATGATTTGAAGCCTTTATTGCAAAAAGGAGATATTATTATTGATGGTGGTAATTCTCACTATACCGATACGCAAAGAAGAATTAATGAATTGGAAAATGTAGGTTTCCATTTTATGGGAATTGGTATTTCCGGCGGTGAAGAAGGCGCTCGCAGAGGGCCAAGCATTATGCCCGGTGGCGATGAAGAAGCGTATAAAGAGATGGCCCCCATTTTAGAGGCTGTGTCTGCGAAAGTGAATGAGGAACCTTGTGTGGGTTATTTAGGAAAAGGCGCCGCAGGCCACTATGTAAAAATGGTTCATAACGGTATTGAGTACGCGATAATGCAGCTCATTAGTGAGTGCTATGACCTGATGCATCATGGTCTGGAACTCTCCAACGAAGAACTTCACCAGGTTTTTGCAGATTGGAATAGTGGCGAAATG
>JBDSOE010000220.1:0-11901 GCA_039915005.1 Ginsengibacter sp. | reverse complement strand
CGGGCCAAAATCTGCCGAGTTCATGTGGTATTCCGTTATCCAGTCCGGTTGAAAATAAACAACCATTGCATGAACCTTGGTGCTGCTCTCTATTATATGATATTTTTTATCTGAGTAAGTTGCGTGGGCAATATTTGGCCCTAAAATTATTAAATCACCATTAGAAAAACTATCAATATGGTCGCCTACAATTCGTCGGCCATTTCCTTCAATAATCAAAGCGATCTCAAACGCATTATGAAAATGAAACTGATCACTTAGTTTATCAGATTTAATCTCCTTTGCATAAACGGAATTTTTCAACAACGACTTTACATCAAAAAATAAAGGTTTCATTTGATTAAAATTTTAATATAATTAACCTGACTTCTTAAAATAAAGATTCTTAAATAAACTGAACAAAAAGTTATTTGGCAAATCAGAATTAATAAAGATTTAGGTTGTTTTGAATATCATAATAACTGGAAATGACTTATAGAATTATTTAGTTCTTAATTTCAAATTCCCAAATATTCATTAATCAATTATTCATCAAAACCAACTTCAGAAACAGCCATGCAAATTCATTAAACAATTTTCTGGGCCTTTATCCATAAAGTAAAACATCTCATAATATCCTCGTCAAATTCAAATCGGCAGCGATCAATTTTTCGTCTGAGAAGATAAAATTAGGACCCGCCACAAAAAACAACGACTGTTCGGGAACAGCCATTATGCTGTTTTGTATAAACATAAGTGCAAAGTTGTATGGTCCATAAGATACGCAATTTTTAAAATTATCCAACCATTACCATCGAAGGTATCAATACCAGATACAAAAAGGTAACCAAGGCAAAAGACGCTTTACTATACTGATGTGCATGGCTACAAAAATTATAGTAATAAGGGTGACCATGCGACTGGCAACCTTGAACATAACCATTTCTCAGATAAATATCATTTTTGGAGAAAGACTATAGCTTGATTTATGAAATTATCATATCAAAAAAATATTTGACACAGTTTATTTTACATTCCCTAAGTCTATGCTGTTTTCAGCAGCAGCCCACTTATCTCTATTATTTACTTCCAATAATAAGGATTACAAGGCTTTTAAGAGTTGACTAAATATGCTGTGGTTAAAAACTAATTGGCTTATTTCTTTCTTTATTTACTATTTCGATACCAGGAAGTCCGCCAAATTCTCAACTTTTTCACAACAAATTTGATTCATCACCTGCTGGAGTTGGGTTTTTAAAATAGCAATGGTATGATTGGCGCCTTCGGCGCCCAATGCGGCTACGCCATACATAAACGTTCTTCCCAGAAATGTAAACTCTGCTCCGGAAGCAAGCGTCCTTGCTATATCCGGGCCGGAACGCAAACCGCTATCCATCATTATTTTTATTTTATCTTCATACTTTTCTACAATTCCTTTCAGCGAATGAATGGTGGACTGTCCGGCATCTAATTGCCTGCCCCCATGATTGGAAACAATGATTCCGTCTATACCCAATTGAATACATTTATCCACATCCACTTCATTCACAATTCCCTTCAAAACCAGTTTTCCCTTCCACATATCGCGGATCGCTGCCACTTTTTCTTCATTCAATCTGCCGTTAAATGTCTTGTTCATAAACAATCCAAGATGGTGCATGTTCATCCCTTTGGGCATGTAAGGCTTTAATACCTTGAACGAAGGCTGGCCATGGATCAGTGTTCTTAACGCCCAGTTGGGCCTTCCCATTATCTGGAGCACGTTGCTAAGCGTCATCCTGGGTGGCATAGCCAAACCATTTTTTATTTCTTTGGAACGATAACCGAAAGAAGGCACATCACTAAGAATCACCAGTACGGGGCAATGTTCCGCAGCACGCTTTATGATCTGGTCTCTCAAAGTATCTTCAGCCGGATGGTACAATTGAAACCATGCCCTCCCTTCGGTAATCTCACTGATTCGCTCAATACTGCTGGTACTTACGGTACTCAATACGAACGGAATATTATGCTCAAAGGCAGCCTTGGCCAGTATTTCAGGAGAGTTAGGCCAGATCAGTCCCTGCAAACCCACAGGAGCAATTCCAAACGGTGCATCATAAACATGCCCGAAAAGTTCTGTCTTCATATCAGAACCTTCATGCTTTTTCAGGTACTGCGGCATCAGCTCCACTTCACGGATTTCTGCAGTGTTTTTGTAAAGATTGATTTCCTCGTTGCAACCGCCATCAAGATATTCAAAGGCAAACCTGGGTATTCTTTTTCTTGCTTTCTTTATAAGGTCTTCTACAGCAGGATATCGGGGATTATATTGAAACTTCATGTTGATATTTTTTCTTTTTTAAATGATCTCTAAATTATTTAAACAGATAGGGTGTTGTGGCAATAATCTTTATAAGGTAATGGTTCAAAAATAAGTGTTCTTTTTTATCATGCTATGTTCAGACTGAAGCTGGCGACTTTGCTTTTCCCAAATCGGTCAGACGGAGTACCATCAAATAGGATTATGATTAAATGAAAAATATTTTAGTTCTATGATATCATTGGGTAACGTTTTTTTATTCCATGCATTATGAATGGAGAGTGCTGCGCCAACGGCTGTTGCCTGGGCCATAGAGGCAGCAAATATTTCTATATCAGGAAAAACCGAAGCAAGAAGATTCATGTAAATTTCATTTTTGCTGAAGCCGCCATCCACAAAAATTCTTTTGATATTTGTTCCTTTCAACACCAATTGAGTGGACGCATATTGTTGCGATACAATATCCAACATCAATTGATGATAAGCTTCTTCATCCGTAATAAAATCAGATAATTCCCTGCCGGCAAATAAAGAGGTCTTCATTATTCTTTTATCTTGTTTCAATTTTTCGGATGACTTATTTCTCTTTTGAAGTTTAGTAATAATTTCAGGATTAAAATCCATCGAACGGTATCGCACCGTGTTTTGATTAAAGTGATCGCTAATTCTTTTTACCTGTTGCTCAAGTTCATAACCTGCAAATAACCTGGAAGCTTTTATAGGCTGTGCCTCGTAAGTCATGTAGCAAAGACAATCGTTTTCCAGCTCTTCCTTTGTTAATGGAGAATGGTTAAAAGGATTCATTGAAATGCACCACGTACCGGTGGACAACAAAATAAACGGCTCATGAAAATTAATAAGGTAGGGGATCAACGCAGCAGAGCTATCATGAAGGCCAATGCCTACCGGATAACTATTGCCAGGGAAAGATGCGGGGACCACTTCGTTGCAGGGAAAAACAGGCGCCAGCTTTTCAAAGACACCTTCCTGTTTTACCCAATAATGATATTCATTTTGACGAAAATTCCACAGGTTGGTATGGCATCCGACGCTGGTAATATCGCTGTAAACCTGGCCTGAGATCAGGAAACTTAAATATTGCGGCAGATGCAAAGCATGTTTTATTTGCCTGAAAAGATCTGGCTTTTCATATTTGAGGCGGTACAATTGCATCCCTGAATTCAGGCTTCCTAAAACCGGCGATGCCGTGAGAAAAGAAAATTCTTCCTCACCCCCATAGGTGTCGTAAAACTGTTTCTTTAAATTTTCAGGATACTCTTTCAGATAATTATATAAAGGCGCGAAAGCACGCCGTTCTTCATTTAGATAAACAAAGCTGGCTCCATAGCTGCAAAAATTGATCGCCTTAATTTTAAATTCTTTTAACCTGAATACTTCGCGCAAAGAATCGAAAATGGATAAACGGAGGCTGTCCAAATTTTCACAAGGATCTCCATCTTCATCAACCGTTTCAAAAAAACGGGCTGACCGTTCAAAAACTATTTTATAATTCTCATCGAAAAGAAATAGTTTTTTATTGGTTTTACCCACATCAAAAATAGCTATGACTGGTTGTTTGGGCAAAATGTTTATTGTTTTGTAGGGACAGGTCGCGACCAGTCCGGTTCATTGGGTCTATCGTAATTTTTCAGGACAGGTCGCAACCTGTCCCTACAAGGATTACAATCCTGTGGCCATTGTTTTCATTCCTCTTTCCTTAATCAAATGCTCTCTCACTTTTTCATGGCGATAAATTGCTAAAGGATTCAATGCACCTCCGGCACGCAATCTCGCTTCGGCTATAAGCGGGCGTACATCCGTATTAAATGCCTGCTGAATTATTTCCTGTGCGGTAACCACGTCATTATTATTCTGAGCTTCCACCAGTTTCTTTCTATCTACTAATAAGGCTTTGGCATAAGCACTCATAATCGCTTCCAGGGATTGCAACAGGTCTTCAAGCGGGTCTTTCACATTGTGCGATGCGTCAATCATCAAACCTAAATCTGTTGCATGATTCATATTTCGCGCATCCATACCTTCCACCAATTCGTTGAAAATTAAAAACAGTTGATACGGTTTGATACTTCCCACAGTGAGATCATCATCACCATATTTTGAATCATTGAAATGAAAGCCACCGAGTTTTCCTTCCATCAATAATAATGCAACAATCTGCTCAATATTGGCATTGGCCAAATGATGTCCGAGATCAACTAAAGTGTAAGCTTTCGGCCCAAGTTTATGGGTGTATAATAAAGACTGTCCCCAATCACCAACCGTCATGGAATAAAAATTGGGCTCAAATGCTTTGTATTCTACAAACATTTTCCAATCAGCAGGCAATGCGGAATAGACTTCGTGTAAACTTTCCAAAGTATTCTGAAATGCTTTTCTGAAATTTAATTGCCCGGGAAAAGTAGAGCCGTCGCTTAACCAAACGGTAAGCGATTTGGAACCCAATTGAACACCATACTTTATCACTTCTATATTATGATCAATCGCCTGCTTACGAACTGCTTTGTCCACATGCTGCATAGATCCAAATTTGTAACTCAATTTCTGATCGGGTTGATCCTGGAAAGTATTTGAATTCATGGCATCGAAACGAAGGCCATTTTGTTTGGCAAGCGTTTTAATCTTTTCCGCATCAGATGGAATATCCCATGGAATATGTAAAGAAACTGCATCCGCCGAACGGGTGAGTGCGTGTAATATTCCAATGTCTTCAATTTTTTCTTCTAAACTGCGCGGCTCGCCACCTCCGCCGAATCGTCCAAATCGTGTACCGCCTGTCCCTAATGCCCAACTGGGAATGGCTATCTGGAAGTCAATTAGATTTTGAAGTAGGTTTTCTATTTCTTCAATACCAGTTGCTGTAAAATCAAATTTTTGCTTATGCGATAAAAGTAAAGATTCATTGTGATGGGTAACAGCAGATTTTTCTATAATCATGTCCAAGAGAATTTTTATGATTCATTAATAATTATGGCAAGTAAAAAACTTCTTTTAAAGGAATGCTTACCGGCGAATGATCAGGATTGGTTTCCATAATATCTTTCATATAAGCCCACCATTTTTTCATTACAGGATGGGAAGGTAAATCATCTAATGCTTTTAAATCATCTGCTTTCATCACACCAAATAAAGCATTAGTTGTTTCATCCAAAAAGATGGAATATTCACTTACACCTGTTGACTTTAATAATTGCTTTAAATCCGGCCACAATACCTCATGGCGTTTTTTATATTCAGTCTCAAATCCTTTGTACAACTGCATTTTGAAAGCAATTCGAAAGCCTCCTGAATTTTTCAAAGGAAGACCTGATTGCATTTCGTTTTCTGAGTTGTTATTTTCTTTCATAAAAAAAATTAAACCTCACCCCCTGCCTCCGCCCGGATGAACCGTTCGGAAGGGCCTCTCCTCAGGTAGAGGAGGAGGAAATTTTTACCTGACAAAAGACGCAGCTACACCACCATCTACGTTTAATACATTCCCTGTAGATTTATTCAACAAACCGCCCACAAAAGCAAAACAAGCATTGGCAATATCTTCAGTCAAAATATATTCATTTAGTAAAGTCCGTTTGGCATAAAAAGCAGGCAGTTCTTCAACAGTGATTCCGTAAGATTTTGCACGGCCTTCCGCCCAGCCATTTGCCCAGATATTACTTCCATTAATTACCGCATCAGGGTTGACCACATTTACCCGGATTTTATCTTTACCTAATTCAGCCGCATTTAATCTGCTCATGTGTAATTGCGCGGCTTTTGCAGAACCGTAAGCCGCATTATTAGGGCCACTCACCAACGAATTTTTACTTACTATATTCAATACATCGCCGCCTAATTCCTGACTGCGCATAATTTCAACTCCTTTTTGTGTAACAAAAAATTGTCCTTTCACTAATACATGGTAGAGCAAATCCCAATCCTTTTCCGTGTGTTCTTCTATGGATTTTGAAATGGAAAGACCCGCATTGTTTACAATAATGTCTATCCCACCAAAAGCCAGCACCGCAACTCCGAATGTTTGCTGAATAGTATCAATATCGGTAACATCCAATACATTACCTGCAAAAGCATCTCTCCCAAATTCTTTATTAAATTCCTCTTTTGCGTGCTGCAATCTTTCGGCGTTATTATCCGAAAGAATCACGCAGGCGCCCTCATTCGCAAATCTTTTGGCAATAGCTTTACCAATACCCCCGGCGCTTCCGGTAATTAATGCTATGCGGCCACTCAAAGGCTTTGCCTTGGGCATCCGCTGAAGTTTCGCTTCTTCCAACAACCAATATTCAATATCAAACGCTTCCTGGCGTGGCAGAGAAGTATATTCAGAAATAGCTTCTGAACCTTTCATTACATTAATAGCGTTCGTATAAAACTCAGCCGCCACTCTTGCTGTTTGTTTATTCTTTGCAAAAGTGAACATTCCTACACCGGGATACAAGATCACAACCGGGTTGGCATCACGCATAGCCGGGCTATTGGGATGTTTGCAAGTGTCATAATAATCAGCATACATTTTTCTGTAGGCTTCAAACTGTGGTGCTATCTTTTCCTTTATAGCAACTTTATTATTCATTTCTTCGCTTACTGACAAATTTAATACAAGCGGAGAAATTTTTGTTCTTAAGAAATGATCGGGGCAACTGGTGCCCATCTGTGCCAATCTTTGGAGGTCATGCGAGTTGATAAACTCCATCACCCGTTCATCATCAGTAAAATGCCCGATCATTTTTACTTGAGAAGAGCAAAAGCCTCTTAGAATCGGGGCCAATTCAGATGCTCGCTTAAGGCGCGCTTCTTTTGGTAAGGATTCCACTTTAGTTCCCCCAAATATTGGTTTGGTTTTTCCTATATTTTTTTCTAAATAATCAGCACATTTTTCAACAATCTCCAAGGTGTTGATATAACTTTCGTAAGCTGTATCGCCCCAGGTAAATAAGCCATGCGAGCCCAGCATGATTCCGCGGATACCGGGATTATCATCCAGGCATTGTTTTAGTTTAAGTCCCAAATCAAATCCGGGTCTTTGCCAATCTACCCACCCAATGGTTCCTTCAAATAATTCCTGTGTGATCTTTTCACCATCTTTGGCAGCAGCAATGGCAATGGCTGCATCGGGATGCAAATGGTCAATGTGTTTAAAAGGAAGGAAACCATGTAAGGGTGTATCAATAGATGGCGCCTTCGAAGCCAGGTCATAAATACAATGATTAAAAAGCTCCACCATTTCATCTTCATGATCTATACCACGATATACGTTTTTCAGGCTGCGTAATCTATCAACGTACAAGGCAGCCAGGCCGCTACGTTTCATGGTACCTATATCACCACCACTACCTTTCACCCACATTACTTCCACTTCCTTTCCTGTTAACGGATCTTTTGTAACTGCTTTGCATGAGGTGTTGCCGCCACCATAATTGGTCAATCTTAAATCTGCTCCCAGCAGATTGGAACGATATACTAGTAAGGCTACTTCATCGCCTTTGAGCTCAGCTGCTTTGGTTTCATTCCACAAGTAGCTTACGTGTTTAAATTTCATAGTTTCTGTCTTAATGTTTTTCTATATGTTCATTTTCAATTTATGTTCAATAAGTATTGCCTCGCCCCTACCCGCTCCGAGAAAACAAGAAATAATAATTCTCATTTCCACCAATAATTATTTTCAGTTTCATCATTCATGGCTATTTCAAAAAATTTCCATATCCTACCAATATCACTGACAGTAATATGGCCAATATCCCGATGGTAATTGTGGCTTTTGTTTTCCTGCTAACTCCCTTCCATTCCTTCAACACGACGCCCCAAATATTGGCAACGAGTATAATAAATGCCATGTGTAATATCCAACTGCTTGCCCCGTTACCGAGTTTGCTTTCGCCCATACCATAAAAAAAGAATTGCAAAAACCATATACTCCCAGCAAGCGCTGCAAAGAAATAATTTCTTTTAAGCGGTGTTTTTTTATTGGTATAATCACCAAATGTTTTGTTGCGTGCATTTAAAAACATACACCAGATAAAGTTGGTGGTGAGGCCGCCCCATAAAAGGACGACGAACGTAATATTGTTTTGATAAAGAAACTTAGCAGTTTCCTGCGGATGCGCAGCCTTCCATAGACTATTTGCAGTTTCCGCCATCGGGGTGCCAGCCTCAATACCATAATTAAAACAGGCGCTCAAAATGCCAGAGACAGTACACACAATCAATCCTTTTACCAAATTAAATTCTTTGATGCTTTCTTTCTTTTTTTCTTCTGATAATTCTCTTTCTTTTAAAACGCCGGCACGCCCGCAAATGATAATTCCTACGAGGCAAATAATAATTCCAAGTAAAATAACACGCCCCCATGAAGTAGTAACCAGTTCATTAAAAGTGGTCTTTCCGGGTGTGTTGGAAAAATTATAATAAATGGAAGGAACAAGCGCACCAAATACAGAAGTAAATCCAAGCAAAACAGAATTTCCCAAAGACATTCCAAGATAACGCATGCCCAGGCCGTAAGTCAATCCTCCAATACCCCAAAGAAGGCCCCAGAAAAATGTCCAACCGATAGTAGCTGTGGGTGTTTGTGAAATAATGGCTGCAAACCCTGGAATGGTAAGCCATGCCGCGATAGGAGGAATAATGAACCACGAAAAAAGGCCTCCGACAATCCAGTAACTTTCCCAATGCCATCCTTTTACTTTATTATAAGGTACATAGAAACTTCCCGCAGCAGAGCCGCCAATGAAGTGAAAAATGATTCCGAAGATTACCTGCATATGACTATTTTAAAAGGTTTCATTTAAGAGGAGTATAAAAGTAATACATCCAAATATGTTTACTGTCCTGAACCAAAAGCAGGATAAATAATATTTTTTAATCTTCAGTATTTTAATTTTATACTCTTTAATTATTTTGCAAACAACCCCGGTTAAAAATAATTGTCAACTGATTTTATTTTTCGAGAACTTATTAAAGAACCCTTTCCTTGTGACGTCATATAAGAATTACAAAAAATATTGCGAAAAGTAATTCATTATTTTTTTAAGTCCTGTACCACAGAAAGAGTTAAAAAGTTATCTACCAAAAAACCTTCATATCCCCAGCATTCTCCCTTCCAGGTTTTCCAGTCTTTAGTCATCTTGCTATCTGGACAGTATCCTTGAAACCCACCCTCCTTATAGCTTTCCAGCATAGCCATTAAAATATCTTCAGCTTCTTTTTGCATTCCAAGTTTATACAGTGCCTGAATGGTGAAATAAGCGTAACAACCAGTAGCGCCCCCATTTTCATAAACCTGAAAGGATTCATAACCAAATCGTTTATCAAAATCAGTATAATCTTCTTTCGCTATGGGAATTAAATTGCCAGGCAGCCCCAGCCTGAAATCTGTATAGCCCACATCTTTCATTTTTTGCAATAATCTTTTCATAATAGCTTTCGCCTTTTCATCCTCAATTAAACCATAACATATTGCAGTACTATTGACAAATAAAAAATAGTAATCATGGAGCTTCCCGTCTTCGCTTCGCCAGCCTCCCAGCACACCACTATCGGGATTATAAAAATGATCGAAATAATTATTTTTAAGTTTTGAAGAAAAATTTTTATACATGCCACTATCCTCAGATTTGTCTAATAATGATGCTACATCGCCCAGTAAAGAGCATGCCTTATAAACTAACGCATTGGAATAAGCGTCATCATGACCAAAGCCGATGGTATCCCACCAATTAGCGGGACGTACTAATCCATTCCAACTTCCAGAATTACCAGAGTATCCATACTCTATTATTCCATCATTATTCTTATCTGTTGACATCATTTTTATTGCCCACTTACTGATATTTTCATAATTTTTATTTGCCCAGGTTATATCCTTTGTATCAATAATGTAGTAACAGGCTGCAATAATCAAAGAAGGAGCACTGTCCAATGAATCAAATTTACTTGCCCAACCTCAAACCACATTGGTATAACCCACTTCACCATATCCCTTCATACCTCCAAGATACTTATCCAGCGTATTTCGCACCATATCCATAGCAGTAAACCCATCCACCAGTTCAGGTGTTTTTCGGGCCATTTCTGAATAAAGGAAAACAGTAAAAGTGCAGTTATCGCTGGCAGAATTATTGGCCAGTGCCTGGATACGTGGATTCATTTGAAAGATATTAATGTAATTTCTCCGGAACCCATCATACCTGTTATCTCCCTTAATCCTTTCAATATCAGGATAAATAGCAATTGATTCAAATTTGTAGGTAACATCAGGATGACTCATATCAGCAGGTTGCAAAACTATTTTCACGAAAGGATCTTTCAGGTATCTATCAGCATCATAAAAAAGTGTAACATTAGGGTCAGTGCAATCTATTTTAAAAGTTCCCAGGCCGGGGAAATGTAAAAGACAAGGAAATTTCATTTGATTTATTGCAGACATATTTCCAAGTACCGTACAGTGATTTGTTTTTTGAGAAAAAGTCATAGAAAATGGGATTACCTTTTCATCTTTACTCCATCTTGTTCGGATTGAGAAAGATTTAGGTTGCATTTTAAATTCCCAAATTGGAGGGTACTTTTTTCTTTCTTTTTGATAGTAACCAATACTATTCGATGTTAAACGACTTTCGTATTGCTGATTAAGTTCTTCTTCAATATTATTTAGTATAGGATTTACCGGAAATTGTCCATAACCCAGGCTATCAGTTGAGAAAAAAGAAAATTCGGGACTTTCTCTCTTTAATTTTAATTTCAAATAAGAGGATTCGTAAGAAAAATATTTATTTTCATTTATTAGAAAAGGGAATTTACCCTGAATTCCAACAGCAATTCCTGCCAAAGAAGATTGCTGAATAAAACTACGACGCGATGCCATAAGTGAAGTTTTTTGGTTTTTAAAATTCGTTTCTTTATTCCTAAAATATTATTTGAACTGCATGTTAGATAATCAAGCAATTATGAAATTTATACAGAAGTCAGTATCTCCTACTTTCAACCATTAGAACTCATTTTCAATGTTTATTTTCTGCCCAATTCATATTTGCCGGAGTATTAACTAACCATAAAATATCAAAACCCAAAGCCCTTTGAAGATCTATCTGTCGTTCAATAACTTTCCTCATCTCTTCTTCTGACCATCCAGCATAATTAGTCTTCAATCCCCACAGAGTTCCTTGTATAATTGGGCGACACTTCTCTCCTGTAGTTACATCAACGCGCAACTTTTTATAGTACGCTTTATAATCCTTATATGCTTCCTTTTGGCTATTGTTCATTATCTCCTGCCCATCTACTTCGTTCGCCATCCACGGGCCGGCATGAGTATCGGAATTCATAAAAGGGAAATAGCCCCAATTGACGATACCTTCACCATATTTTGCTGCTAGCGCCAACTTTTGTGCAAGAAAATTCATCGGAGTAAATTCCCACTCCTTTTGTCTATTCTTCTCCATCATTATTGCTTCGGTCCAATTCTTAGCATCTACCTGGCCGATCTCCACATTTATCCAAAACTTTGTACCTGACTGCTTACACGCGGCAGCAAATGCAGCAATAAAAGGTTCCCTTTCGGCCAATGTAAAGAAGGCCTGATGTTCTCCTGATTCCTGTAACATAAGTAT
>JBDSOE010000205.1:0-3012 GCA_039915005.1 Ginsengibacter sp. | reverse complement strand
TGAATGACCTGGTAGCTGCCGCAGCATACTTAAAAGAAAATTACCTGGCTCCCACATTATTAATCGGGCATTCGCTGGGTGGTGCCGCAGTTATATTTGCCGCAGCACAAATTCCCGCTGTAAAAGCAGTTGCTGTTATCAACTCGCCCAGCAATCCTACACACATTATGCACCTGCTGAAAAGCAGTGCACAGGAAATCATCAAAAACGGTAAAGCCGTAGTGAACCTGGCAGGAAGAGATTTTACGATCAAAAAACAGTTTTTGGACGACCTGGAGAACAAACCTCTAACCGAAGTAGTAAGCGAGTTTGGGAAAGCGCTGCTTATACTTCATTCTCCGCAAGACAATACCGTAAGCATAAAAAATGCAGAAGAAATATTCAAAGCTGCCTGGCATCCAAAAAGTTTTGTATCACTTGACGGAGCAGATCATTTGCTTTCAAAAAAAGAAGATTCCCAATACGCGGGAAATGTTATTGCCGGATGGGCTTCCAGGTATGTTGATATACCGGCAGAGGAAGAATTATTATCCGGAAAAGAAGTAGCTGCCATTTTAGATAGTGAAGATAAATTCACTACACATTTAAAGTTGGGAGACCATTACTTTATCGCGGATGAACCAACAGATTTTGGCGGAAATAATTTTGGCCCTTCACCTTACCAATTTCTTTCAGCAGGGCTTGCAGCCTGTACTGCCATGACTATTCAAATGTATGCGCGCAGAAAGAAATGGGAAGTTTTAAATGTCACTGTTCATATAAATCATAACAAAGATTATGCTTTGGATTGCGAGAATTGTGAAGATGATTCTGCAAAAATAGACACGTTTAACAGGGAAATCACATTGGAAGGTTCCCTCTCTGATGAGCAAAAAAAACGATTGCTTGAAATAGCCGATAAATGCCCCGTCCATAAAACACTACATAGTGAAACGCAAGTTATCACAAGGCTTATTGAGTAGTATAAGCCGTCTTAGCGAAAGATTGTATAAGATTTTTTTTAAATGATTTAAGGTTGCCAACTTTTAAAAAGTTGGCAACCTTTTAGTTCATGAAGTCTCAGCCTGTCCTCATTGCAAGATGCCGACGTAATCTTTTTAGCTTAGGTTAATGTTTATGGCCACGAAGCAATCTGGCGGTTTAGTAGAAGATGTCACCTTTTAAAAAAATGCTTTTGCTTCCAATTGAACAGATTACCACGGCGCATGGAGCTTTTTGTAATTTTGAGTCTATTTGTGCGCCTCGCAATGACGGTAATTACTGACTTTTTACTTCTATAATCAACAAGAGAAAATTCGCAGGTTTTAAGATTAGTGATTCAATGTTTGTTTCTATCAGTATAACTGATATCCTTAAACGAAAGCATATCACGTAGGAATTACTTCCAGCAAACCTTTAAATAATCTAAAAATATTTTTTCCTTCTGTCAGGTTTTGCATCATCCACCTACTATTACTGTATAAAAAATTATTCATAAAAAAATTAAAATCATGAAAACAAAAAAATTAAGATTACCGGCATTATTATTTGCAGCTATATTGATGGCTGGGATGTTCAGTTTTACTGCTGTGCAGGCACAATCTATCAAACCCGTAACAGTAAAGTCATCAAAGAATTTTGACGGAACCATTAGCGCTATCAAGAAAGCGGTTTCCGGCGGCGGTATGATGGTATTGTCTGAACTTAATCAGGGCAAAGTACTCTCAATGACCGGCCTTTCAATAAATGCTCATTCTTTTTTTGTAGGAAACCCAAATGTAGGCAAACAAGCCTTTTCAGCAGATCCTTCTGTAGGACTCGTAATTCCCGTAAGAATAAATGTGTATGAAAAAGGCGGAGCTACTTATGTTAATTATTTCAAACCGACTGATCTTTTCTCCTCGTTTAACAATTCTAATGTAAAAATGTTAGCGCAAAAACTGGATGAAAAGCTGGCAATGATGATGAAGATGATATCTATGTAAATAATATAAAGAAGAAGCCGTAAATTATTTTTATGGATTCTTCTTTTCTTTCTTTAATTTTTAAACTCTACATAAGATGAAACCCGAAAAAACGAAATTGATTATAACAGTTATAGTACTTTTTTTGGCAGCTATTTCGCCTAATCTGTTTCCTTATGCTGAAACAGGTGCGGCTGATTTTTCTTCACTTGCCCTGAAATATTTGATTCCTTCGGCTGCCCTTATTTTTATAATAATTGGCGTTACCTGGTTTTTAAAATACAACATTCTTAAAAAGCAAATCATCAATGGTATTGTGGCTGGTTTAGTGGCTACCATTGCACTGGAAATTGTAAGAGAAATAGGCTTCAGGCTTGGCGGCATGCCTGGTGATTTACCAAAATTAATGGGGGTTTTGTTATTGGACAAGTTTGCAGAAGGGCCTGGTTTCTGGTCTAATATAGCGGGGTGGGCATACCATTTTTGGAATGGCGCGGTTTTCGGGATCATATATAGCTTATTGTTGGGTCGGGGAAAAACATGGATGGGAATAGTTTATGGTCTTTTTCTAGGTATTGGATTTATGATTAGTCCTGTAACAAGAACATTAGGGATCGGCGCATTTGGATTTGAATTTAAAGATGGCTACCAGTTTCTAATAACAGTAACACTGGCTCACGCTGCTTATGGAGCCTTACTTAGCTTTCTCATTTATAAAATGAACAAAGGATTGCCCAACTTTATCAAAAGGATAAAGGAAGCATTCGGTCAAACCGAAATATCTTATGCGTAGATTTTTTGGTATGTAAAAAAGGTTGTTGAATGAAAAGTATTTGACATCGCCATAATAAATTCCGGCTCTGAAAAAAAAATAATTTCCATCATTATTTTTATTATTGTTTGCAATGCAACTTCAGCTCAAAGCGACAGTAATTATTTGACGGTTCGTCTTGTCTATTTTGATGCAACCGCTTATGACAATAACGATATTGGATTATTAGAAATATTTTAAGTTTACCTGTAGATATAGAGTTTGTTCAACTGCCAACTTCATCTCTTTCATTTCACC
>JBDSOE010000196.1:0-19529 GCA_039915005.1 Ginsengibacter sp. | reverse complement strand
TTGCTAGGCATCCGGGGTGTCGGGACCAGCCTCTTCCATCATCGACAAAGACGCCCGGATCGCCGAGCTCGAGGCGGCTCTCGCGGCCCGTGACACGCTGATCGATACCCTCCGTCACCAGCTTGCCCAGCTTCGCCGCATGACCTTCGGCCAGTCGTCGGAGAAGCTCGCTCTCCAGATCGAACAGCTCGAGCTCGCCCTTGATGAACTCGAAGGCGAAGCCGAGATCGCGGACAGCCGCAAGGCGGGTAGGGCACCCGCCGAGCGACCGTCGCCGGTGCGCACGCTGCCCGATCATCTGCCGCGCGCCGAACGGCGGATCGAGCCCGAAGCCGGCAGCTGCACCTGTCCTGGATTGCATGGTTGGTCACTTTTGCCGCAATGTGTTTTGAATTGATAAAATCATTTTTTATGACGGGAACAGCTTTTAATAAAAATGATTAAAAGAGAAATATTTGTTTTGAAAGAACGGATTTTAATGATAGCGGGTATCCTGTTTGCCAGGGAGTTCTGCCGATAATTTACCGCTGGCTCGAAAACAGGAAAGATCCCGGCGTGTTAAACTGGTTCAAAGCCCAATTTGATTATACCCTCATCCCTGTGTATTCCTCATGAAAGCAACCGGTAGTTACTCCAGACCAATTCAAAATCATGAAGCGCCCGATAATGCCTGGCATATAAAGTATCGGTGGCGTAAAGGCTTTCTTTGGGAAGGTGATTTAAACAAGAAGGCAATCCTGTGGTGGTAATAACACCGGGTTTTATAAAGGGCTTGCCTCTTTCATCAACAGCATAGCCTACCCATGTTTTTTTTCTCAATAAAACATGGAAAGCATTTTTCAATAAATGCACAGGCCTTTTTTTAAAAATAAAATGAAGGGGAAAAGTGAGTAAAAAAAACAGCGAAACGGAAATATCAAAAAGATCTTTGTTGCGCCTATACACTGCATTGGCCAGCCGGTAATTTTCTTCTTTTGAGATCAGTTCCCCGGAACTGTCTTTATCATCACTGCCTACGATGGTTTCGCTTCCCTTTGCAAAAAACCTGATGCGTACCCAATACGGCATCTGCGGAAGGGTATTAATTATTTTTTTGAAAGAAAGAATCCCTTCGCAAAATATAATTTCTTCTACGGGGTATAATTGAATGATTTCGGAAAGATTATTGAATGTCCCCATGGCTTTTTCATCTCCTGTTTCGCGCACTTCTATTCTTCCCATTACTCTTTCTTTTTTCCCGCATTTTTCAAGAAGATGAATCGCCTCTTTAAATTCATCTGGAGAGCCTACGATAATGGTTTGATTATTTTCATCCTCTTCCGCAGCCCTTTCAATTATTTTTCCTTTCCACAACAACCAACGGGTTGCAGTTATTAAAACAAAGGCGGTCAGAGATCCAAATAATAAAATGCCTCTTGAAAAACGCAATGATTCCGGTAAAAGAGCATACACGGAAAGTAATACCAGGATAGCGATTACGGTAGATTTATTCAGCCTGGATTGCCTGAAACCATTATCGTACAATCCCGAGAAATAAGAAGATGTCAAAAACAATAGGGTAAAAACCGGGAAGGCAATAATGAGCATATTGGGAGAATAATTTACTTCGCGTTTTATAAATGTGCTCCATAATAATTTTATAAAGTAGAAGCTCATCAGAATAAGGGAAGCATCAATTACAGGCAATCCGATCCACTTTAAAAAACGTGCCACAGACGCTAAGACGGCCCGCAATAGTATGGCGCTTTGTATCAGCAAGTGGAACAGGCCTGCCTTTGAACCTCCGTAATGCTTTTTTACAAAGATGCTCATGGCTTTGTAAAACATCTTTACATAATTGATACTTCCTTTTTTGGTACTCTCTCCTTTAAAATGAATGATGCTGCTTTCCGAAAAATAAAAATTTTTGAACCCGGCTTTCTGAATCCTATAACTGAGATCTACATCTTCGCCATACATAAAAAAGTCTTCATCGAATCCTTTTACTTCGCTAAGAATATTTTTGGGAATCATCATGAAGGCGCCGGCAAGAACATCTACCTCGTGATTTTCATTTTTATCAAGATTACCCAGGTGATATTTTGCAAAAGTTTTAGAATGAGGAAACAGCTTTGCAAGGCCGGAAATTTTATACAACGAAGTCATCGGATCAGGGAAAGCCCGTTTACTTTCCTTTAAAAATTTCCCGGAACCATCAATCATTTTTATGCCCGATGCACAATTGTTTTTTTGTGAAGAAATGAAAGCTATTACTTTTTCCAAACAATCTTCAGCTATGATCGTATCGGGATTTAAAAATAAAACGTATTCGCCGGAAGCCATTTCAATTGCCTGGTTATTTGCTTTTGCAAAACCAACGTTGGCACCATTCCATATAAATTTTACTTCCTCAAACTTGTTTTGAAAAAAGGCGTTGCTGCCATCTATGGAATTATTGTCTATCACAATTATTTCGCCTTCCATATTTCTCATTGCCTTTACAACGGAATACAGGCATTGCTCAAGAAAAAATTTAACGTTATAATTTATTATGATGGCGGTGAGGAGCAATGGAGTAAAATGGTTGAATGATTAACTATCTGATTTTTTTTGACGCGGCAATTTAGTAATTAAACAACTTAATAAATTTAATCCAATCTTTGCACAATGTATAAAGAAACATTAATGAAGGCGACCCACGCGGGCGCCGCAGAATTAAAAAATTTTTTCAATGGCAAATTTACCATCAGCAGCAAAGAAGGAATCAATGACCTTGTAACCCAGGCGGATTTTGCTTCCGACAAAGCCATTCGCAATGTGATAAAAACGGCTTTTCCAGAACATGGAATTGTGAGTGAAGAAAGCGATGAAAAAATTTCAAAGAGCGATTACAAATGGATCATTGACCCCATTGACGGCACCGTAAACTTTGCCAATGGCATTCCTATTTGCTGCGTTAGTATTGGCCTTGAATATAAAGGAGAAATGCTTATGGGCGCGGTTTACAATCCCCTCATGCACGAATTCTTTTTCGCAGAAAAAGGTAAAGGCGCCACGCTGAATGATGAGAAAATCGAGGTAAGCAATAAAGCCGAAGTACTGACCAGTTGCCTCGTTACAGGATTTCCCTATACTTATTTGGAGCAGCCAAACGGACCGCTGGAAGTCTTTTCAAGGTTGATAAAAAAAGGAATTCCCGTGCGCAGATTAGGCAGCGCGGCTATTGATCTTTGCTGGGTGGCAGCGGGCCGCTTTGATGGCTTTTACGAACATTACTTACACCCCTGGGACAGCGCCGCCGGATTTTTGATAGTAGAAGAAGCCGGTGGAAAAGTAACTAATTTAAAAGGCGAAAAATATTCCCCGTACAAGCCCGGTTTAATTGCAACTAATGGCAAAATTCATGAAGAACTGGTGAAGTGGGTGCAGACAGATGTATGATGTACGACGTGAGATGTGGGATGTACTATGTAGTATGCAGGCTACAAATTCATGCAATATCTAAACAACGGACACAAAAAGAAATGTTGACCCGCACAAAACAATTTGCCATTGATTGTGGGCATTTAATTTTATCGTTAGAAAAAAACATCGTCAAAAACGCTTATTCAGCACGATTAATAAGATCGAGTAGCTCTGTTGGCGCCAATTACAGGGCTAACCGAAGGGCCAAATCGAATGCTGATTTTATTAATAAATTTAATAGTTGAGGAAGAGTTATATGAATCATCATTCTTTCTTGAATTGTTGGTAGAATTTAATAAACAAAAAAGGGAACAAATAGCTTCAATTTACAAAGAAGGTGAAGATCTTTTAAAAATAATTGTTGCATCTTTAAAGTCTTTAAGAAAATAAAGATGCCTACAACGTACATCAAACATTAAAATTATAAATCTCATTTATGGAAGACCCCATCCGCACAGAAGTTTCTTCTCTCGGTGAATTTGGCCTCATTGACCATCTCACAAAAAACAATGAAATCAGAAATGCCACCACCGTCTTGTCGGTGGGTGATGATGCCGCCGTGCTGGATCATTTTGGCAAACAAACGGTGGTAACCACCGATATGCTTGTGGAGGGAATTCATTTTGATTTTATGTACACGCCCTTAAAACATTTGGGGTATAAAAGCGTGATTGTAAACCTCAGCGATGTATATGCCATGAATGCAATACCTCAACAAATAACCATGAGCATTGCTTTCAGTAACCGCTATAGCGTGGAAGCGCTTGATGAGTTTTATGAAGGCGTATATGCCGCATGTAATAAATATAATGTTGACCTTGTTGGCGGCGATACCTCATCTTCCTTGAAAGGATTTATTATTTGCGTAACGGCGATAGGTGAAGTGGCGCCTGGTAAATTCGTTACCAGGAGTGGCGCCAATAAAGGCGATCTTATTTGTGTAAGCGGCGACCTGGGCAGCGCATTTCTCGGACTGACTTTATTGGAAAGAGAAAAGAAAGTTTTCCTCGAAACAAAGGGAGTGCAACCCGACCTGGAAAACCAGGATTACATTATAGGAAGAATTTTAAAACCGGAAGCACGCAAAGACATCGTTGAATATTTTGCAACCCATGAAATAATGCCGACCTCCATGATTGATATAAGTGATGGCCTAAGCAGCGAGCTATTGCATATATGCAAACAAAGCGAAACGGGTTGTGTATTATATGAAGAAAAAATTCCGATAAATGATGCGGCAAGGTTGTTTGCGTACAAGCTTGAGCTGGATCCCACGGCCTGCGCACTTAGCGGTGGTGAGGATTATGAATTATTATTTACCGTTGACCAAAAAGATTATGAGAAGATTGCTAAAAATGAACAAATAAGTATCGTAGGCCATATTGCTGAAAAAGAGAAAGGCACTGTAATAATTACCAAAGGAGGAAGTGAACACCCACTCACCGCACAAGGATGGAATGCGATGAAAGGTTGAGCTTTTTATTAAGTTTTAATAGTAGGGTACGAATAGTAAAAGTGTATGAATTTTTTTGAAGCAGGGTAAGATGAAAAAAACACTCCGAATTTGAACTAACTTATACATATTTTGTACTTTTAAGAAAATTAGGCACGATGAAGGCAATAGAATTAAAAGTGTATGAGATCTTAAAAAACCGTTTTAGCGAAAAGGAAGCTGAAACTTTTATTGAATACTTTGATACCAAGACAACTGAAAAAATTGATGACAAGAAGGATATTTTCTTAACAAAAAATGATAAAATAGATTTGATAGAAAAAATGAATAAGGATAAAATTGACCTTATTAAATGGATGTTTGGTTTTTGGATTACTATAATAATAATGCTGCTGATAAATTTTTTTTTAAAAAAATAAGCAGCCAATAAAAGGTTATTTTAAAAATACAGCCTCAATTTCATCTTTGATATCATTTACCAGAAAATGGAAAGCGCCTGGCACTGTGATGAACAAAAGAATCTTTCGGAACGCAAGTTCCTACCTGATTTCTTAGCATTTAAAGTAGCAGCATAAAAATCATTCCGCCTTTACAATATTTATACTGATTTTTGTATATCATGTACCGCTTTCTGCCCGTTTTTATTATTCCATTTATTGTTTCGTGTTCCACTTCCAGGAATTATAATCCTGATAAAAAATACGCAAAGGAAGAGTTGCGTGAAGACTTTTCTTTGCTTCGCAATATTTTGGAAAAGAAACACCCTTCGCTTTACTGGTACACACCAAAGGACAGCATGGATTATTTTTTTAATGAAGGCTATAAGGCCATTGCCGATTCAATGACGGAATTACAATTTGGCTGGAACATTCTGGCGCCGCTTACTTCTGCCATTCATTGCGGGCACACCAGTTTCAGTATGAGTAAAGGGTGGGACCACTTTATAAAAGATAAACGAATTCCTTCCTTCCCGCTTTATGTAAAAGTGTGGAAAGATAGCATGATGGTAACGGGAAATCTGAACCGACAAGATTCAGTGATTAAGAAAGGCGATTTTGTTACCGCCATCAATGGCATAAAGAGCGCCGATATCATCAATAAAATGTTTGATTATATGGTAACAGATGGCTATGCTGACAATGTAAATTACATCAGGCTAAGTGCCAGTTTTCCTTATTTTCACCGGAACATTTTCGGATTGTACAAAAATTATTTCGTTAACTACACGGATAGCAACGGCCTGGAAAAAAGTATTTTATTGCCCTATTACGCACCTTCGCCCGACAGTGTAAAAAAAGAAAAAAAAGAAAAAAAGATTGAAGAAAGAAAGATAACGTATCAGCAAAGACTGGAAAATATCAGGTCTCTTCAGCTCGACTCCTCTTATGCATTGATGACGGTGAATGGCTTTTCCAAAGGAAATCTAAAGAGTTTTTTTAGGCGGTCTTTTCGTGGCTTAAGAAAAAAGGGAATTAAAAACCTTGTGATTGATGTAAGGGCCAATGGCGGCGGCGATATTAATAAATCTGTTTTTCTTACGAGGTATTTGCGAAATACTTCTTTTAAAGTGGCAGACAGCGCCTACTCCGTCAGTAAGAATTTTGCCCCTTACACTAAGAATGTTTCTTTTGGGTTTTTTAATAATCTGGGGCTTATATTCTTAACCCGTAAGAAGAAAGATGATGCCTATCATTTTGGATATTGGGAACGTCACACGTTTATGCCTAAACGCAGAAATCATTTTAGCGGGAAGGTGTTTGTGCTCACCAACGGATTGACTTTTTCAGCCTCTTCCTTATTTTGTAATGCGGTAAAAGGACAAGCCAACATCACATTGGCTGGTGAAGAAACGGGCGGTGGCTGGTATGGAAATTCAGGAATCCTAATCCCGGAAATTACACTCCCCCATACGCATTTAAGAGTGAGGCTTCCTTTTTTCAGGATTGTGCAGTATCAGCATATTGCTAACAAAGGAACCGGGGTAATTCCGGATGTATATGTTGGGCCCGATTGGCGCGATATTTTGAATGGAACAGATACAAAAATAGAAGCGGTGAAAAAGATAATTGAAGAAGAAAATGATTAGCAGAATCATGAACTCTCCATCTACCTCATGAAAAAGTTATTTCAACAAAAAACTACGTATAAAATTTTTACAAAACCCTTTCTTGAAAAAATAACTGCCTGATCATTCAAATTAAAATATCAGGAATTATAAGCCATATCATTCACTGATCACAAACGAATCCGCATCTTCCAAAAAGGGAAAATGGTTTCTCACTTCATCCAGTTTATCTTTTTCTAAGGTGCAGGTAAAAATATCCTCTTCCTTATTTTTTAGATAAATAATTTCTCCCAGCGGATCTATAACCATGCTGTCGCCATGATAAATCTTTTTATCGCCTTCTCCTACCCTGTTTACACCAACCACAAAACTTTGATTTTCTATGGCTCTTGCCTGCAACAATGTTTTCCATGCGGTGCTTCTTTTTTCGGGCCAGTTGGCTACGTTAATTAACAGGTCATATTGAGTCTCATTTTTGCCGGACGCTTGCCGCGCCCATACCGGGAAACGCAGATCGTAACAAACCTGGAGATTTATTTTCCAGCCTTTTACCGAAGCGATTAATTTTTTACTCCCTGCCGTGTAATGTGAGTGTTCACCGGCATAAGCAAACAAATGTCGTTTGTCATAAATACCGTATTCGCCATTGGGCAACATCCAGATGAGGCGGTTAAAATATTTTCCTTTCTCTTCAATAATAACACTTCCGGTTACAATAATTTTTCTTTCAGAAGAAATTCTTTTCATCCATTGCACCGTTGGGCCACTCATGGTTTCTGATAGTTTTTCCGCGTTCATGCTAAAACCGGTGCTGAACATTTCCGGAAGTATTACCACTTCGGTTCTCTCTTTGATACTGTCAATTTTTTGTTGAAGCATTTTGAGATTGGCCGCTTTATCTTCCCAAAAGAGACGGGTTTGAATAAGTGTGAGCGTGAGTGATGACATAATTATTTTATAAAAAGTAAAGTTATAGATTTTGTCAGATGGCGTTCAGCACTTCGCGAATCATGTCATTTTCAAATCCTTTGTACAATAAAAAATCCTGTAATTTTCTTTTTTTTATAAATATATTTTTTTCACTTTTCAGGGTTTTTAATTTCTGCTGTACCAGTTTTTTAAAAGTTTGATCATACGCTCCTTCGTCAATTTCTTTTAAAGCTTTTTTAATACAATACTCACTCACCTGTTTCCTTTTCAGAGATTGTTTTATTTTACTTTTCCCCCATTGCTTCATCCTGAATTTACCGCCTGCATACTGTATGGCAAACCGCTCTTCGTTAAGATAATTTTCAGTAATTAAAGTGTAAATAATTTCTTCAACATCATTTTTGTGTAGTCCGAAAGAATACAATTTATCCCTGACCTCACAATGGCACCTTTCCTGGTAAGCGCAGTACTGTTTTATTTTTGGAACAGATTGCAGCGGCGTAAAATTTTGAAAAGCCATGAATCAAAAATATCAAATTCCTTATTTACCCTGTGTTTATTTTTGGGTTTTATCTAAAAAAGGCGCCTGTCAATAGCGCCTTTGTTGTAATCCGGTTTGCTTACATTCTATTTGCTTGCCGGTTCCCGATTCCCATTGTTGTCATTGCTTTTGTTTCTTTCATTCCGGGCCTTTTCTGTAGAAGGCTTCGTACTGCTTTTTGCTTTGTCATCTCCCATCATTACGTTTTTTCGGTGGGGGTCAGCTTCATGGCCATGACTTTTTTTGGTGTTAGGCATTTTCTAAAGTTTAAATGACGCCACAATATTGTGGTATTTTAGTAACCAAGTAAATAATATGCCAGAATAAAAGGTAAAAAAAAGAATGACAACGGTGTGATTATGTAGAAAAATTTTCTTTAGTAATAAAATCGCGGTGTTACCTCTACAAAGCCGTTTTAGCAGGCATATTGTAAAAACTATGTTCATAAATAGTAATTGAAGTATTCGGCTTTACGAAATCGCAAGCTTTGTTATTTAAGTGAAAATCTGCACAGGAGGGCATTTGGCAATAACGAACAGGCGTTTGCCGGATGCTTTTATTTTCATAAATCAATTGTGAAAACTTCATGATAATACAGGCATAAATCTTAAATTTAGATTTGAACGCGATTATGAAATTACTATTTTGTTTATTGCTGAATTTCTCCTTTCTTATTGGCCACGCGCAGGAGAGATACTATGAGAAACCGGCAAAGTACATTACGCGGTTTCCTTTCAAACAATTGAATGGCGGCGTTATTTTAATTGAAGCAAGATTTAATGATTTCATTCAACCTTTCAATTTTATTTTAGACACGGGCAGCGGCGGTATTTCTTTAGATTCTTCCACTACGTTAGAGTTCAATATTCCGCACGTCCCTTCAGGAAGATCAGTGAGCGGTATTGCCGGTATCCGGGAAGTTAATTTTGCACAGCATAACAGTCTTCTTTTTCCAGGACTCAAAGTAGATAGTCTTGATTTTTACATCAATGATTATGACATTTTAAGCAGCGTGTATGGGCTAAAGATTGATGGCATTATTGGGTATAGTTTCTTGCGCAGGTATATTGTAAAAGTTAATTTCGACAGTATGCGCATTGAAGTATATGAGCCGGGAAAAATTCAATATCCATCCGGAGGAACTTTACTGAATCCTATTTTCACCGCATTGCCCATTCAGCCACTTATTATAAAAGATACGAGAACGGTCAGGGCCAATTTTTATTTTGACACCGGCGCGGGATTATGTTTTTTAATAAGCAAAGAGTTTGAAGAAGACAGTGCATTTTTAAAAAAAAGAAGAAGACCGGTTTCTATCCAGGTTCAGGGCCTGGGCGGCAAAAAAGAAATGTTGCTTACTATAATCAAGCAAGTACAGTTAGGCCCATATACTTTCAGAAGAGTACCTACCAATATTCTGGATGATGAATTCAATGCCCTTTCCTACCCGTTCCTCGGGGGCCTCATCGGTAACGACATTTTGCGCAGATTCAATATGATTATTAACTATCCAAAAAGAGAGATCCACCTAAAACCCAATAGTCATTTTAAAGATGAATTTGACTATTCCTACACAGGCATGAACATGTATTATATAGATGGCAAAATTGTAGCCGATGATGTTATTGAAAATTCGCCGGCATACAAAAGTGGTTTAAAGAAAGATGATATCATTGTTGGGGTCAACGCCAATTTCAGTAATGACATAAACGTCTATAAAAATCTGATGCATAACGTGGGAGAAAAAGTGATTCTTATTGTGTTGCGCAATAATGAACTGATGACACTTTCCTTTAAAGTAGGAAAAATATTTTAACCTCCCGGTTCTCTGAAAAAAGAACCCGTAAAATCTTTTGGGAAAACAAATTGCTTTGGCGCAATTTTGCAGCCATGATAAATTTTGAAAGATTTGTTTTAGACAATGGGTTGCGGGTAATTGTACATGAAGATAAAAGCACTCCCATGGCCGTTGTGGATGTATTGTATGATGTGGGCGCCCGCGATGAAGATCCACTCCGAACCGGTTTTGCACATTTATTTGAACATCTTATGTTTGGCGGCAGCGTCAACATTGAATCGTACGATGAGCCTTTGCAAATGGCGGGGGGAGAAAACAATGCTTACACTACCAGCGACCTCACCAATTATTATTGCCAGTTGCCCGCAGAAAATATAGAGACCGCTTTCTGGCTGGAAAGCGACCGAATGCTTTCCCTTGCGTTTAATGAAAATTCTCTTGAAGTACAGCGCAAAGTGGTTTCAGAAGAATTTAAAGAACATTATATTAACAAGCCCTATGGCGACGTGTGGCACAAAATACGTGAGATGGCTTACCAAACACATCCCTATAAATGGATGACGATTGGTAAGGAGCTAAGCCACATAGAAAATGCGAACCTTCAGGATGTAAAAGATTTTTTCTTTGAACATTATACGCCTTCCAATGCAATACTAACTGTGGCTGGCAACGTTACAACAGCACGTGTAAAAGAATTGGCAGAAAAATGGTTCGGTGATATTTCTGCCGGGAAAAAATATGAAAGAAATATCCCGCAGGAGCCCCAACAAAATGCGCCTCATTTTCTTGAAGTAAAAGCAGACGTACCACTCGATGCGCTCTATAAATGCTGGCATGTTTATGCCCGGCTCGATAAAAGATATTATACCACGGATCTTATTACCGAAGTACTGGGTAGTGGCGCTTCTTCAAGATTGTACGAAACCCTCGTAAAAGAAAAACAATTGTTCAGTTATATTTCGTGTTCGCACACGGGAAGTATAGACCCGGGGCTTCTCGTCATAGAAGGCAAGCTCGTAAAAGGAATATCTATTGAGGCCGGAGACAAAGCAATCCATGAAGAATTGGAAAAAGTGAAGAATGAAATAATCAGCGAAACGGAATTGCAAAAAGTAAAAAATAAAGTAGAAAGCCTGCTGGCTTTTGAAGACATTAGTTTGATGAACCGGGCCAATAGCCTGGCCAATTACGAATTGCTGGGCAATGCCAATTTAATGAATGAAGAGCTTGCCAATTACCAGGCAGTAACGGGTGAAGAAATTCAGCGTGAGTGTCGCAACATCTTTGTTGATAGCAATTGCAGCACGCTTTATTACAGGGCTGAAAAAATGGAAAAATAATTTTCCCCTGATTTTTTTTAAGAAAGATAAATAAACAAAAATGCCTCACAGAAATATTGCCCCGTTAATAAAAGACGCGGTGGAGTTCGATACAATATTGAAACCGGCTACCCATTTTAAACTCACGAATGGAGTGCCCGTATATTATATTAATGATGGTGCGGGAGAGGTGTCGCAGATAGATTTCGTATTTAATGCGGGCAATTATTATGAAAATAAAAATGGGATAGCGACTACCACCAATCATCTTCTCAAAAACGGAACTTCAAAAAGGACTGCTTTTGAAATCACAGAATATTTTGAATATTATGGTGCGTTTCTTAGCCTTATGTGTTACAATGAAACCGCAACCATCACACTGCATTGCCTTTCAAAACATTTGAAAGAGCTACTGCCTTTGATAAGGGAAATTATTACGGATGCGGTATTCCCTGAAAAAGAGGTAAAAATATTTCAGCAAAACAGCAGTCAGCGGCTGTCGGTGGATTTGCAAAAATGTGATTTTGTGGCCAACAGGCTTATTGATGAATACTTGTATGGAGCCAAACATCCTTATGGAAAAGTGAGCCACAAGGAGGATATCGAAGCCATTACAAGAGAAGATCTTGTTGCTTTTTATGAACAATTTTATACCCGTGCCAAATGCACTATTTTCTCTGCCGGCAAACTTCCTTCTGATTTTGAATCGTTGTTGGATACTCATTTTGGGGATCTATCCCTCAATGAAAAATTTTCTAAAATAATTCATAATCCGGAAGGTGCCTCTGAGAAAAAGTACCGGATTACCAATGATACAGCAGGAGTGCAGGGCGCCATAAGAATCGCCAGGTCGTTTCCCAACCGACATCATCCGGATTTTAAAAAAGCGATGGTGCTGAATACTTTATTTGGCGGCTATTTTGGTTCACGGCTCATGGGCAATATCAGGGAGGAAAAGGGCTATACGTATGGCATTTCAAGCTATCTCCAAAACCACATAGAGCACAGCGCCTGGATGATAAGTACCGAAGCCGGAAAAGAAGTGTGCGAAGCAACTATTAAAGAAGTGTATAAGGAAATGGAGTTGCTTCGCGAAGAGCTTATAGATGACGAAGAGCTGCTGCTCGTAAAAAATTATATGATGGGGCTTAACCTGGGATATATTGACGGCCCGTTTCATATCATAGCACGATGGAAAAGCCTTATCATAAATGGCCTTGATGAAAGTTATTTTTACGATAATTTACATACGATAAAAAATATTTCGGCAAAGGAATTGCAATCTCTTGCCAACAAATATTTGGTGCCGGACGATTTTTTTGAATTGATAGTAATTTAAATTAGCTTTCAATAAATATTCAGTATGAAATTTATTATCCGCCTCCTGGTTACCGCCGCAGTTGCTTATGGTTTATCCATGATCTTGGAGCCACACATCAGGATTGAAAGTTTTTCCACCGCCTTATTATTTATATTGGTACTGGGCATTTTAAATGCTGTTGTAAAACCAATCCTTATAATTCTGACCTTGCCAATCACCATTCTTACCCTCGGCATTTTTCTTTTGGTTCTAAATGTATTGATGGTTTTGCTCGCCGATAAATTTATCAAAGGCATACACATAGATGGCTTTTTATGGGCGTTTATTTTTGGTTTGCTTCTTTCGTTTCTTTCCTCAGCGCTCTTGAAACTTGACAAATCAAGATAACAACTACCTTTCTGCTACCGGTTTTTAAGTTTTATCCTCACGTCTTTTATCTTTTTTATTTACATCCGAAATGGTGAAATTTGTAGGATGCAATTCAATAGAAAAGATTTTTCAGACGAAATATTAATTGAGCTTTACAGGAAAATTCTTTTTCCGCGAATGGTGGAAGAAAAAATGCTGCTGCTGTTGCGCCAGGGAAAAGTTTCAAAATGGTTTAGCGGTATAGGGCAGGAAGCCATTTCCGTAGGAGCAGCCTATGCGTTGCAATCCGATGAATGGATTATGCCGTTGCATAGAAACCTGGGCGTTTTTACAACGAGAAATATGCCTTTGCATCAATTGATAAAACAATGGCAGGGCGCTGAAGACGGCTACAGCAAAGGCAGGGAGCGTAGTTTTCATTTTGGAAATAAAGATCATTTCATTTGTGGAATGATATCTCATTTAGGGCCACAACTTTCTGTGGCGGATGGCGCGGCCCTGGCGTATAAATTGAAAAAAGAAGAAAAAGTGGCTCTTGCTTTTACGGGTGAAGGCGGCACCAGCGAAGGCGAATTTCATGAAGCCCTGAACCTCGCTGCTGTTTGGGATCTGCCGGTAATTTTTATTATTGAAAATAATGGCTACGCCCTCAGCACACCGGTAAGCCAGCAATATCGTTGTACTAATCTCGTGGATAAAGCCAAAGGTTATGGAATGGAAGGAGTGCAGATAGATGGAAATAATATTCTTTCTGTGTATGAAACGGTGAAGGGAGTGCGCGACTATTGCATTAAAAATCAAAAGCCTTACCTGATAGAGTGCATGACGTTTAGAATGCGCGGACATGAAGAAGCCAGTGGTGTAAAATATGTTCCGAAAGAATTGTTTGAAGAATGGATAAAAAAAGATCCGATAAAAAATTATGAGCATTTTCTTGTTGAGGAAAATATTCTTACCAACCTAACGGTAGCCCATATACGAAATGAAATAAAGCAACATATTGAAGAGGAAATAAAAATAAGCCCCCTGCACCACCTCCTGCCCTCTGAAGGAGGTAAAGAACAGGCCTCCTCAATTGCAAACATTACAAAAGAACAGTTGGAGGACGTATATGCCAGCCCTGATAAAGAAGCAAGTAGCCAAATGAAACCGGCTTTTTCAAATCCCTCTCCTGGGGTCAGAAAGGATCTTTCTTTACGGTTTATAGATGCCATTAAAGAAGGACTTCATCAATCCATGGAAGCACATCCCCATCTTATTTTGATGGGACAGGACATTGCAGAATATGGAGGCGCTTTTAAAATAACGGAAGGATTTGTACAGGAGTTTGGCAAGGAAAGAGTACGCAATACGCCTTTGTGTGAAAGCGCTGTAGTGGGCGCTGCGCTTGGCCTAAGCCTTGGTGGATTTAAAAGTGTAGTGGAAATGCAGTTTGCCGATTTTGTATCCGTAGGTTTTAACCAGGTAATAAATAATATTGCAAAAATTCATTACCGTTGGGGACAAAATGCCGATGTGGTGATCCGTATGCCCACAGGCGGAGGCGTGGGTGCGGGGCCTTTCCACAGCCAAAGTAATGAAGCCTGGTTTGTGCATACGCCGGGGTTAAAAGTCGTTTATCCCTCTTCGCCGGAGGATGCGAAAGGGTTGATGATCGCAGCAATTAACGACCCCAACCCGGTACTATTTTTTGAGCATAAGCTTTTGTACAGAAGCATATCGGGTGAGGTATCGCCGGATTATTATGATACGGAAATTGGTAAAGCAAGAAGAGTACGTACAGGCCACGATGTTAGCATCATCACTTATGGTATGGGAGTAATTTGGGCCACAGAATATGCGGACGCACATTCTGAAATGTCAATAGATATTCTTGATTTAAGAACGTTGCTTCCCCTGGATTATAAAGCAATCAGGCACGCAGTAAATAGTACCGGTAAAGTGTTAGTGCTTCATGAAGACACTTTAATTGGTGGCATTGGCGGCGAGATAGCCGCGTGGATTGCACAAAATTGTTTTGAATATCTGGATGCCCCCGTAATGCGCTGCGCATCCCTTGATACGCCGATACCTTTTAATATGGAACTGGAAAAAAACTTCCTGGCCAAATCAAGATTGGATGAAATGGTGCAGAAACTAATTCATTATTGATAAAATAATGCAGTTATGAATTCTGTTAAAAAAAGCGAAGACCTAAGTGGTAAAATTAAAGTGGCTTTAGACAAGGCAATTCAGAAAGTTATTGCCAAAGAAAAAGCGCGTAACGATTAGTCCATTAGTTTCTATCAATTCAGATTTCAGCATTTCGCCCGGATGCATAACGGGCCTATTCCTTTTTAATGAAGCCATACAATTTCTTTTACTCCTAATCAAGACAAACTGATTTTGCTAAAAACTCAAACTTTTACGGAACTTGAATCTTACCCAAAAGACGTTTCCGTAAAGTAGCTGTAAGCGATATGAGACACACTAATTGATAAACTTAGAAAATAAGAATCAGCAATATTTGTTCGGTAATGGTTTAGCTCAAACCTGCCAGACTTGTTTAAATTTTTTTTCTCCAAATAACACTTTTAACAGACCTTCATTTTCATCCTTGATTTCTTTCATCCCAAATTTTCTTAAAATGAATTGTAAAAGTATTGGACTTTTAATAAGTTTTTGTTGTTGCATAAATTCAATATCTGCTCAAAAAAATCCGGAATCTATTTTCGATCCACAAGAATTATTCGCCCAAAATTTTTTCACAAAAAATGGAAATGAGTTTCGTTCTTCAAATGGCGCACCCGGTTCTAAATATTGGCAAAATCGCGCTGATTACACACTTCACGCCACAATAGATACAGTTGAAAATACTTTAAAAGGGACTGAAACCATTTCTTATACCAACAACAGCCCCGATGCGTTACCATCACTCTGGCTGCAATTGGATCAGAATACGTACCGGAAAGAAGCCCGTTCCAATTTTTATACAACTAATTTTCGCAGGGGCAAACCAGCAGATAAACAACATACTGATGGATATCAATTTGAAACGGTAACCATTGAATACAAAGGCAAAATTTTGGAAGCCGATTACATCATTAATGATACAAGAATGCAAATTCGTTTGCCCAATGTATTACCCTCAAAAGAAAAAATAAATATCCACATTCAATATCATTATTTGATACCCGGAAGTTTTGGTAGTAGAACCGATTTTTTCTCAACAAAAAATGGAAAGATTTATGAGATAGCGCAATGGTATCCGCGCATGTGCGTATATGACGATCTCGAAGGCTGGAGCACATTACCATTCCTGGGAAGTGGTGAATTCTATTGTGAGTATGGTGATTTCGATTATACCGTTACGGTGCCTGCCGGAATGATTGTAGCAGGAAGCGGCGAACTGCAAAATGAAAAAGAAGTGCTTACATCAAAACAAATTGAAAGATTAGCTGCTGCAGGAAAAAGCGATAAAACCATCATGATCCGTTCTGAAAAAGAAGTAAATGACGCTGCCGGGAAAAATTTAAAAAGCAGATTAGTAAGCTGGCATTTTAAAATGAATAATAGCCGCGATGTGGCATTCGGTACATCCTCCGCCTATATGTGGGATGCGGCAAGAATGAATTTACCTGAAGGGAAAAAAGCATTGGCCATGTCTGTGTATCCTGTAGAAAGCGCCGGAGAAAATGCCTGGGGCAGAGCTACGGACTATTTAAAAAAATCCATAGAATATTTTTCTGAAAAATACTTCGTCTATCCATACCCTGTAGCTGTCAACCAAGCGGGTAGAGCGGGCGGAATGGAATACCCAGGAATTGTATTTGACGGCATGAACGATAAAGCCGGAGAACTATATTGGGTTACAGCTCATGAGATTGGCCACAACTGGTTTCCGATGATTGTAGGAAGCAATGAAAGGCGCCATGCGTGGATGGATGAAGGGTTCAATACTTTTATAGATATATCTGCTGCTGATGAATTTAATAACGGCGAATATGCGCCAAAACGTGATGGCGAATATGCGCCTGGAAAAGGAAATCCTGCAGACGAAATTATTCCTTTGCTGAATGATACTGCCGCGCCTTCCATGATGGCGAGGGCGGATATGCTTACAGAAAAGTACCGCCATCCGCTGGTGTATTTTAAGCCCGCTTTTGGGTTGGTAATGCTTCGTGAAATTATTTTGGGGCACGACCGTTTTGATTATGCATTTAAAAAATACATACAACGATGGTCATACAAACATCCTTCGCCCGATGATTTTTTCAGGACAATGGATAATGAATCCGGAGAAGATCTTTCATGGTTTTGGAAAGAATGGTTTGTGAATAACTGGCAACTCGATCTTGCTGTTCAATCCGTTTCCTACACAAATGATAATGTCAAAAATGGCGCGGACATTACGCTTTCTAATTTACAAAAGATGGCCATGCCATTTGCACTTGAAGTGGTTTTAAAAGATGGAACCAAACAAAGGATTCAATTGCCTGTGGAAACCTGGATGCAGGCAAGTATCCGTACCATTCATTTGCCCACAACACAAAGCCTTCAATCGGCAAGCATTGATCCTGAAAATATTTTGCCGGATAGCAATAGAAAAAATAATACATGGAAAGAATAAACAATTGCGCACCCAGAAAATAAATATTTTTGTGTGTTATAAAATAAAAAGATAATCATGAAACATATTTGCACCCTGACATTTTCTTTACTGATTACCGCTTTCGCAGTGGCGCAGTCACCCATGAAATCTACTGCTGAATATAATGGACAAAAATATCCCTGTTACATCACAGAATACAACCTTCCACCAGATGAGACAGAAACAGTGATAAAGGAAAAATTAAAATCAGAAGGCTATAACGCTGATAAATCAAAGGGTTTTTTGGTGTACCGAAATGTAAGACTCAAAGATTTAAACAGCGAGGTAGCGCAGGATGTATTTTTTAAAGTGGAAAGAAAAAGCCGGAAAGAAAAGGATATTTCTTTGGTAACTATGATCACCGCAAAAGCAGGCCAGGTGCCGGAAGAAAAAGTAAAAGGCGCCAAAATAGTGGCCAACGTTGAGCCTTCACAGAATAGCGTTTTTTTTCTAAATACTTTTCAAAGTGGCGTTAATCTTTCTGCCTACAACCTCGCGGTTGCCGGCCAGGTAGATGAAGTGGCAAAAGCAGAGAAGAAGCTGGAAGGGCTTCAAAAAGAGCAGCTAAAAATAGAAAAGAAAATAAAGGATTACGAAGATGATCTTTTGGCGAATAAAAAAGACCAGGAAAACCAAGCAAACGAAATAGCAAAACTAAGAGAGATCCTTAAGCAGAAGCAGGATGCCAAGCCCCTGGAATAAATAATAGAACTACAAAAAAGAAATCAATTATTCTGAAATAATTCCCATCTTCTTAAAACGCAAACTCAGGAAAAGCGCGGAAAAAGTGAGTCCCACAATAAATCCTGTCCAAATGCCTGCCGCACCCATTTTAAAATAAAAGGCAAGTAAGCATCCTACAGGAATACCTATCGCCCAATAAGCAATCGCTATAAAAATCGTTGGAACTTTCACATCTTTAATACCGCGTAATAAACCAGCGCTTATAGCCTGCGTGCTGTCTGACATTTGAAAAATGGCTGCAAATATTAGTAAGAAAGAAGCTAAAGAAACCACTTTGTTTTCATCATTAAAAAAATAAGGCAGTTGATTTCGAAAAACAACAAATCCTATTGCACAAAAGCTACCGTAAATCAAAGCCATGATGATGGTACTTTTGCCAATGTCAGATATAGCTTTTAGGTCCTTGCGGCCAAAAGCATTGCTGGCACGAATGGAACCCGCCTGCGACAAACCCATAGAAACCATAAAAGTGAGCGAGGCAATGCTTAACGCAATCTGGTGAGCCGCCTGTTCTACAGCGCCGATGGTGCCGATCAAAATTCCTGAAATGGCAAAAGCGCCGGCTTCCATAGTAATTTGAAAACTGCTGGGGAGGCCTATTCCGAGCAACTCTTTCAAGGTATGAACCCTTAATTTCCACACTCTGCTCCTCACGGCTATGTACCTGCGAAAAGTGCTGTGATATAAAATGATGAAACCCAGAACAATAAAAATCAGCATCCTTGTAATTAATGTTCCCCATCCTGCGCCCACAAGCTCCAACCTCGGGAACCCCCAGTTTCCATAGATCAATAGCCAGTTTAAAAAAACGTTCACGGGTAAGGCAGCCAGTGAAAGCACCATGGCCGTTTTGGTAAATTCCAACCCATCATTAAATTGTTTCAATGCCAGAAACAGTAACATGGGAATTACCGA
>JBDSOE010000188.1:0-3467 GCA_039915005.1 Ginsengibacter sp. | reverse complement strand
CAATCTTTTATTCCCAATAAAAAAAATCCCTTTGGAGTATTGGCCGAAACTGCCGGCGGAACCAACCCTTATTTTGCAACCGGCGCGGGCGGATTTCTCCAGAGCGTATTGATGGGTTTTGGTGGCTTAGATATTACTCCTGAAGGAATAGTGCAGGTAAAAACCGCATTGCCTCCTAAATGGAAAAGCCTTACGATTACAGGGGTAGGAATGGGTAAGAAAACTTTTTTAAATCAATAGATCATTTTAAAGTGTTTATCCAACTATCTGTACCATAAATAACTGAAACCGCAATAGCCTGATAATACAAAAAAGTAAACCAAAGTTGAATTGTTGTATCGCCAGGAATTCATTATCAAAAAGATCTTATTTATATTCCTATAAAAATCTAAATTTGAATCATATTTTTTTAAAAGAGATTCCAATACTTTAGTACCTTGTACCACATTATTCAGTAACAAGTTTGAAAAAAATAGCCTCTTTATTTTTTATTATGTTATTCCTATTCAACGTAGTTGGGTATATGTTTGTAATTGATTTTATGCAGCAAAAAGTAAACGCTCAATTGGAAACCGGGCTGGATAATAATTTATATAATGAGTCGGAATTAGTCGAATTAAAAGTTCCCCTGAACCTCCCTTACCAAACGAGCTGGTCGGCATTTCAGAGGTGTGATGGAGAAATACAAATAGACGGCATTCTGTATAAGTATGTAAAGCAGAAAGTTGCCAACGATACCCTTTACCTGATGTGCATTCCCAACCAAAAAAAAATGCACCTGGAAACTACCAGGAACGATTTGTTTGCCAAAGCCAATGGCATTGCCCAGCATGATAATTCTCAAAAATCTAATAAAGCTCCCGCACCCCTATCATTGAAAAACCTCCAGAGTGTTTATGACGATTTTTCATTTGTTTACAGCTTTTTAACTCCTGATGAAAACACCCGCAATTTTTTACCGGCTCTGGATTCACCCCATTTGCTTTCATCTCCCCACGTTTCACCGGAACAGCCTCCGGACCTTATGAAAGCGTAAAATCTTTTCATTACTTTTTTTAAATTGATTGTGGATCATTACGGAAGTAATGTATCATCAATAATTATTTGTTTACCAACTACTTTTAAACTTTTTTAGAATGAAGAAATTGTATTTGTTCTGTTTAGCTATCAGCTTACTTTGGGGATGTAACTCCAAAAATGATTATGCAGATATTTTTAAGAATCCCGATCTTTTTTCAAAGACAGTGTTTCAATTAAATGGTGTGGTAATGGGAAATAATTTCAGCCCCATTGTGGCGTCAAGAAATTATTTATATGCCAGCATAGCAGCCTACGAAGTAATAGCAGCAGGATACCCCAACAGTTACCGCTCTCTTGCCGGGCAGGTAAACGGACTTACCACTTTGCCCAAACCAGAGGCAGGTAAAAAAATTGATTTTGAATTTGCTTCCTTATTGGCTTATTGCCAATTAGGCACTTCGGTTACTTACCCCGAAGGGAGTATGGATGAATATGTGGATAGTCTCAAAAAACTGGCTGCCGATCACGGAATGCCTTCTGATGTTTTAAAGAACTCTGTGGCTTTTTCGGATACTATTTCCGATGCCGTTTTAGCCTGGAGTAAAAAGGATAATTATGCGGAAACAAGAAGCTCAGAAAAATATTCTGTATCCGATGAACCGGGCAGATGGGTGCCTACGCCTCCCGCCTACGCCTCTGCCACGGAACCTCATTGGAATAAAATTCGTACCATGGTAATGGATAGTGCCACACAATTTATCCCTCCGCCTCCTTATAAGTTCAATGTGAAGGACTCTAATAGTGATTATTATAAACAAGTAATGTTAAGTAAACACTTCATAGAAAATCTTACGCCCGAGCAAAAGCATATAGCAGATTTTTGGGACGACAATCCGTTTAAATTGAATGTCTCGGGGCATGTAATGTTTGGAAGTAAGAAGTTTTCTCCGGGTGGCCATTGGATGAGTATTGTGGGTATTGCCGCTAAAAAAGCAAAATCAGATTTTGCAACTACAGTGTATGCATACTCGAAAACCAGTATCGCTATATTTGATGCCTTCATTGAGTGCTGGGATGAAAAATACAGGTATAATGCAGTAAGACCTGAAACGGTCATCAATAAATATTTTGACGCCAACTGGCAGCCCTATTTGCAAACTCCCTCTTTCCCCGAGTATACTTGCGCACACTCCACTTGTTCGGCGTCTGCGGCAGAAGCGCTGACCAGTATTTTTGGTGATAACTTTTCTTATACGGATTCCTCTGAACTAGAATTCGGCATTGACAGCCGGAGTTATAAATCATTCCGTCACGCAGCAGAAGAAAATAATTCAGGAAGATTTTATGGCGGCATTCATTTTCACTATACCTGCATTGTCAGCAATAAGTATGGGAAAAAAGTAGGTGACCTTGTGGTAAATCATTTAAAAATGAAATTATAATTAAAGAAAATTATTCTCAATTAAAAAAAGCTTCATCATAAAATTATTCCTGAGTTTTCAAATCGTACCAGTATCTATATCAGAAACAATTATTTAACCAATTTCAAAAGAATTGTTTTATACACATACGTACTGGTGGCATGGGAACGCAATTGCAAACAACGAGTACCCAGTAAGATATGTAACAACATGACTGACCTATTTTCCCAGGACGATGTTGCCTTTGCAGATAATCTTGGATTCACTACCAGATTTTAATTGTAAATTTTTAGAAATCAAGTGTTAATACGGCTCTGTAATTCTTTACGGGGCTCTTTTTTTATACAAAAACAGAAGACTAAGTTCAGGGATTTTTATAACCTTTTTATTTTTTTTGAAAATACTTTTACGGATTTTGCATAACTGAATATATTGTACATTCGATAACTCAAATACCAAAAGCCGCATGCAAAACTGGCGAATAAAGCTATCACTCTTTCTAAATTATTTTGTTTTTGCCGGGAAATTTATTATTGGGATAGCTATTTTACCTTACTGGGGCTGCAAAATTCAAATCGTATCGAATTGATTCAAAATATGGTAAATAATTTTTCCCATCTCATTGATCAGTTTGGCTATAGATGGGCTGCAAAAGAATTATACGATAATGGCTTAAAGACTTTATTGCTTGAACGAGGAAAAGATGTAGTGCATATACAGGACTATCCAACCACCACAAAAAATCCATGGAATTTTCCGCATCTTGGTGAATTACCATTATCTATTGCCAAAGAAAATCCGATTGTTAGTAGGTGTTACGCTTTTAGTGAAACAACTCAACATTTCTTTGTTAAAGATAAAGATTATCCATACATACAGGAAAACCATTTGATTGGATTCGCGGTTACCAGGTTGGGGGGGTTGCCGGAATTGCCTGCGGAAAATCTAATATAAGTTTTGAAGCATCAATGAAAGTTTTTATCACACTTTTCTGTGAGTTTGATGGATGCTTTTTATATGTTGCTG
>JBDSOE010000147.1:0-19580 GCA_039915005.1 Ginsengibacter sp. | reverse complement strand
ACACCATCAGCCTCTTTCAATAATTCTTCCACCTCTTTTTTTTCAGGACGCTTAATGTATTGTATCAAGTGAGCGCCGCGTTTTACCGGGTTAAGATAGGGCCCTTCAAAGTGCAAACCCATCACAGCAGGATGCGGGTTTTCTTTTACCACTTTTATCGCCTCGCGAAATATTTCCATTGAATTGGTAGCAAGCGTAAGAAAAAATCCCGTTGTACCACTAGTTACAAGGCTATCGGCCATGGACTTCAAAGCCGTTGCAGAAGGCTTATTGGAAAACAAATAGCCTCCGCCTCCATAAATCTGCAGGTCAATTAATCCCGGCGCAATAAAACAATTATTACAATCAATTTTTTTTGCGTCAGCAGGGATGGATTCCATTTCTCTCAATCCTTTGATTACATCGTCTTCGATAAGGAGGGCCTTGCCGGAGACTTTTTCTTTTCCGGTAAAAATAGTAGCGTTGATAAAAGCAGTTAACATGTTTTTGAATTTAAAATAAAAGATCTTCAGGTATGCGGAAATAATCCACATTAAAATAAAAAAAAAGGTCAAGATACAAACACTTTATTTTGCAGAAAATAAAATTAAAAAGATTGACCCGCATCGGCCTTATATCGGACACGCACAATTTCCTGGACGATTCCGTTTTTGAATATTTCAAAAACTGTGATGAAATATGGCATGGAGGCGATTTTGGCACTGCCGCCATCGCAGAAAAATTACAATCCTTTAAACCACTTCGCGGTGTGAATGGAAATATAGATGGGTACGATGTAAATAGCGTTTATCCTGAACAGTTAGTATTTATGTGTGAAGAGGTAAAAGTGCTGATGCGGCATATTGGCGGCTATCCACCGCGGTATAATGCTGAAACTAAAAAAGAAATTTTAATTCACCGGCCACAGCTTTTCATCAGCGGGCATTCGCACATTTTAAAAATTATGTACGATGATAAATTAAAATGCCTGCACATGAATCCGGGTGCTGCTGGCAGGCACGGCTGGCAAAAAGTAAGGACACTTATCCGCTTTGTTATTGACGGAAAAAATATGAAAGATTGTGAAGTAATAGAACTATAAAACATCGTACATCAAACATCCACATCTGGCTTTTGGGAAATATCCAATCGCAAATCTAAAATCCTCCATTCACCCAATCTGCTATAAAAATACTGGTATCTAGGGTGCCGCCATTATTTCTGTTACTGCTGAAAACAAATTTTCCGCCACCCTGGCTGAACCTAGTGAAAGCATCGAACCCCTTATCCCCGCTCATCTTTCAAACCCTACCCCTTTACACCTGTAATGTACACACTCTAAACATCTTTCTTTTTTTAAAAGAGGCAACTTAGCCAATTTAATAACCGGATTCATCAGGTTTGTAATATCCGTTTGTAAAATGTATTTAAATTTGCCCGATGATGTCAACGAAATTATACCTGTTTATTCTTAGCGGTCTGTTCTTTTTTGCCTCGTGTACTACTCATGACAAAGAACCCATACAAAAATTATCCGCCAGGGAAGAAATAAAAGACATGATAAAAAAATATCCCGATTCACTGATGCTGGTACAAGATTTAATTGAAGCGTACAGAAACGAAGGCTACTATGATTCCGCAATTGTGCTTACAGATTCTGAAATAAAAAAAGACAGTGGCAATGCATACTTATGGAACATAAAAGCAACTTTATATTTTGAGAATGAGGATACAGTTCATGCCATAAAATCTCTTGAGCAGGCCATTGCCATTTATCCATTACCTGAATATCTTGTGGCTCTCGGAACCATCTACGCAGAAATAAAAAGCCGTAATTCTTTAATGATCGCCGATGAACTCTTAAAAACAAATAAAACCAAATCCGGCAAAGATGCCTACTTTATAAAAGGGTTGTATTATAACTATATCAACGAACCGCGCACGGCAATACCTTTCCTGGATAGCTGCCTGAGACTGGATTTCACGTACATGTATGCTTATCGCGAAAAAGCCATAGCCCTGTATAGTTTGTCAAGATACGAAGAGGCAATAACTGCTTTAAAAAGAGCAGTTACCATTCAGAATAATTTTGATGAAGGGTATTTTTGGATGGGAAAATGTTACGAGAAATTAAATCAGAATGAGGAGGCTATCCGCAGTTACCAGAACGCATTATTGTATGATAAAAATTATACGGAAGCAAGAGAGGCGCTCAATAAAATTCAAAATAAAAAATCGTGAATCGTAATTACGACTCAGACATCACACAAGTTATGGAACATTCTTATTGGCAGTTCTTTCATTTTGCAACCCATTTTTCTTACTGAATTCTTAGAATTATCTCCAACACAACGTATTCCAAATGGTACATTATATTTGCAAAGCGCTTTTGACAAAATCATTAAAGAGAAAAAAAAGTAACCCATAATTAGTAATTTTTAATCCTTAATCAAACAAATGCCTCTCATAGCTCCATCCCTTTTAGCCGCTGACTTTTTACATCTTGAAGATGCCTGCAACATGCTCAATGAAAGCAAGGCCGATTACTTTCATCTTGATGTTATGGATGGTCGGTTTGTTCCCAATATCAGTTTTGGAATGTCTATCATTAAACAAATAAGAAAAACAAGTACAAAATTTTTTGACGTTCATCTTATGATTCTGGAACCTGAAAAATATGCAGAAGAATTTAAAGAGGCAGGTGCAGATGGGTTAACCGTTCACATAGAGGCTTGCATTCATTTGCATAGAAATATTCAACAAATAAAATCATTGGGAATGAAGGCAGGCGTTGCTATTAATCCCCACACACCCGTTTTACTTTTGCAGGATATCATCGCAGACATTGACCTGGTTTGCCTGATGAGTGTGAATCCTGGCTTTGGAGCGCAATCATTTATTCCACATTCTATTCAAAAAATAAAAGACCTAAAATCTTTAATAACACAGAAGGATTCTCACGCAAAAATTGAAGTGGATGGTGGGGTTTCTTTGCAAAATGCCAAGGAGATTTTAAATGCCGGAGCCGATATCCTGGTAGCGGGAAATGCTGTTTTCGGTTCACCCAATCCAAAAGAAATTATTGAAAAGTTGAAATCCTTATAGTCCATCATGAATCTGTTGTAACACCTGGGCCGTTTGCTTTACCCAATCGGTTTGCGTGGTATCCCAATCGTACTTTTTTAAAAGCGCGTCTTCCAGAATTTGCCGCGCCTGCAATGCCTGCTCTTTTGAATAAAAGCAATTGATCCATTTGGGATCTAACTTATTTTCATTCTGAATAAAGATACCCCCTGCATACCAGTTAAAGCAGGAAGGCAGCGCTTCCAGATCAACAGTGGTGGCCCCTCCGTTAACAAACCCTGTAAAATAATAAGCATAGAATTGAACACATTCTTTTGCCCGGTCTTTTATTTCATTCACAGTTTCATCTTTTTTTGGCCGGTGTGCCCATTGATAGTTTTGCTTTGAAAAGGGATTCTTATCAGCATCCGCCCAATAAGTATGGCTCGCTTTAAAAGTTAATTGAGAAACGTGCTTATTTTCCGTTCGCCTTAGCCATAGTTCATCCTTGTTGAGCCTTCCAATTTTATAAACAGTCTTTATCCCATTATCAAAAACAACATGAATTGAATTTCCATCTACTGAAAATTTACCATAACCCATTTCACCTTTCGTATTTTCAATCATCACAGAATCTGTCATAAAAACAATTCCAGATTGATACGAAATCCCCTTTTCATCTTTAAAGGAAATATCTTTTGAAGTGGGATTATCAGCATCATCAAGCTCCCAATACTGGCATAGTAAATGAAAAGTATCCTTCCCTACAGCCGCCTCATCATCAACCAGTTTTTCATCAGCCCGCTGCGCAGGCATGCTGCAATTAGCCATAGAAACGCAAACAATAATAAATAGCAATAACTTTCGCATTTTCAAAAATAATTAAAATTGAAGTGAGGCGAATTTTAAATGTAATTTCAATAAATATTATCTTCACTCCATGAGACTAACGGTTTTTATTTTACTTCTTTTTGCAACGCTTGCGTCTGTGGCACAAAAGAAAACAGCTTATGTATCTGGTAAAGTTATTGATGAAAACGAAAGCCCTTTAGAAGGAGTAAGCATCACGATTCTCGGGAAACAAAACGGAATTATTACTTCTGATTCCGGGACATACCGTATAAAAATTCCGGCGGAAAAAGCCTTTGCCCTGGTGTTTTCCCATTCTGGTTACAGAGAGGAACAAATAAACTTTTACATGAGTGATAGAGAAGAGGAGCAACTAACGGTGAAGCTTACACGCTCAGGAGAAACTCTGGAAACCGTGGTAGTAAGCAACGAAAAAGAAAGAAAAGAAACAGGGCTGATAAGAATAAATCCTAAAAATGCGATATCCTTGCCCAGCGCCACTGGTGGCGTGGAAGGGTTGATTAAAATTCTGGTGGGAAGCAATAATGAACTTACTTCTCAATACTCCGTACGGGGCGGCAACTATGATGAAAACCTGGTTTATGTAAACGATTTCGAAATCTTCAGGCCTTACCTGGTACGCAGTGGGCAACAGGAAGGATTGAGTTTCATCAATCCTGAACTGGTAAAAAATATCAACTTTTACAACGGAGGTTTCCAGGCAAAATTTGGCGACAAAATCAGCAGCGTTCTGGACATTCAGTACAAAAAACCAATCTCACCCGGAGGATCAGCTTACATAAGTCTCCTGGAGCAAGGGCTGCACTTGGAAGGCGTTTCAAAAAATAAAAAGCTCACATGGCTGTTCGGCGTTAGAAGTAAAACAAACCGGAATCTGCTGAGCAGCCAGGAAACACAGGGAAATTATATTCCATCCGCATCTGACCTTCAGGCTTTTCTTACTTACAAAATTTCTCCAAAATCGGAATTGGAAATACTTGGAATTGTTTCTGGTTCCCGGTTTACTTTGATACCTGAATCAGCACAAAAATCCACCGCAGTTTTTTCACCTTTGTTTACTGCTAATATCGGACTCGATATATTTTTTGAAGGGCAGGAAAAGGATAGCTACAACAATAATCTTATTGGTGTAAGCCTTGTTCAAAACATAAATAAAAAGGTAAAATTAAAATGGATGGCAAGCCGGTATGGTGATAATGAAAATGAGAATTTTGATATTACCGGGACCTATCTTTTTGGAGAAAGGAGTTTTGATAAAACCCAACCTGATTTTGGAAAGATCACCAATCCATTGGGCGCGGGCGTATTTCAAAATTTTGCCCGAAATCAACTCAACATCCAGGTTTATAATATCAGTCACAAAGGAAGTTTTGACAAAGGCAAACATTTTATACAATGGGGCGCCGGCGTGGATCGTACGCTGATTACCGATAAGCTGAACGAATGGCAATTCAATGACAGCGCCGGATATTCTTTGCCCTATAATCCTGATTTACTGAGCCTGAGCAGCGTACTTAAATCTCATACCCAACTTACTATTGATAAATACAGCGGCTATGTGCAGGATAATATTCGTCTAAGCAACACCGTTAGAGAGGTTACTTTACAAACTGGCGTGAGATTTAATTACAATTCGCTCAATGGAGAATTTTTGGTAAGTCCCCGTGCGCAAATTAGTTATAAACCCAACTGGAAGCGCGATATCATTTTCAAAGCATCTGCCGGAATATACGACCAGCCTCCTTTTTACCGGGAATTGCGAAGATATGACGGCACCATCAACACGGCATTAAAAAGTCAGAAGAGCATCCAGTACGTCGCCGGCTTCGATTATAACTTATCGTATGGCGGCAGGCCAATGCGCATCACCACAGAGGCGTATTATAAATCATTGACCGATGTGGCTCCTTACGATATTGACAATGTACGCCTCCGTTATTATGGTGAAAATAATGCCAAAGCCTATGCCGCAGGAATTGAAACGAGAATTTTCACCGAGCTGGTGAAAGATGCGGAAAGCTGGTTCAGCATTGGCGTGAGCCGGACAATGGAAGATTTGAAAAATGATTTTTATTACACTTATAAAAATGCGCAAGGCGAAACCATTACTTCCCAAACCACCAACCAGGTAGCAGTGGATAGTGTGCGAACCAACGTAGGCTATGTAAGAAGGCCAAGTGACAGGTTATTAACTATGGGGTTGTTTTTACAGGATTATTTAAGCACCAATAAAAATTTTAAAGTGCATGTAAATATGATTTACGGAAGCAACATGAGTTATAATATTCCTAACAGCGTTAAATACAGAAATGCCTTAATCATTGAACCGTACATAAGAGTTGACGTAGGTTTCAGCGCTTTATTACTTAGTGAGAAATCATTACGCCGCAGCCATTCTCCCTTCCGGGGCGTTGATAACATCTGGGCCAGCCTGGAAGTGTTTAATATAATTGACCGCGCCAATGTAATTTCATACCAACTGATAAAAGACTTTGCCAACAATACTTTCAGCATTCCCAACCGTTTAACCCCACGATTAATTAATTTTAAATTGCTTACGAGATTTTAGTAATTCCGATTGAAGAATTTTTATGTAAATCATAAATAGCATGAAGAAAATACAAATCAAAGAAAAAAAATCAGGTACTGTTAAGCAGTACGTGGCAACTATTAAACAACTAAAATCCGCCATTTTAGAAAGCCGGTACCGCGCCGCCGTATTAGTAAACAAAGAAATGCTGGCACTGTATTTCGGGGTGGGCAAATTAATTTCCGAAAAAACCAAAAAGGAAAAGTGGGGTGCTAAAGTGATGGAACAAATTTCGAATGATTTGCAAAAAGAATTGCCGGGATTAAGAGGTTTTTCAGCAACGAATATTAAAAGAATGAGGGTCTTTTATGAAGGCTGGGAAACTTATATTATAGTCGGTTCGTCAACAATTAACCCAATTAGTCCGACAGCGTCGGACCAATTCAATCAATATTTTTTTACAATTAGCTTTAGCCATCATTATGAGTTAATCAGCAAAACCAAATCTTTGGAAGAGCGCCTGTTTTACATGAGTAAAATAGCGGTTGAGTTTTGGTCATTAACTACTTTAAAATATCATCTTACTTCTCATCTATACCAACAACAAGGTTCCTTATCAAACAATTTCAACAAAACAATTTCCCAGGATGACTTAAGGGCAAAAGCACTCCAATCATTTAAAACTGAATACCTACTTGACTTCATAAATATTGAAGACCCGGATGAAGAAGATGAGCGCCTGATAGAAAATGAAATTGTAAGAAACATAAAAAAGTTTATGCCCTCCCGGAGAAATGATTTCGCATTTATTGGAAATCAGAACCTGTTCACTCACCCTATATTAGTTTAAATGAAAACAAAACAAAATTTACAAATTAGCCAAATAGAAATTTTCAAACTTACCATTCCGCTAAAAAAACCATTTATAATATCATTGGGTTCCATCAGTAATGCTCAAAATATTATTGTTGTAATACGCACGGATAAAGGGCTAAGCGGATTTGGAGAGTGCAGCCCGTTTATGACCATCAATGGGGAGAGCCAGGAAACCTGCTTTGTAGTAGGTCAAACTCTTGCTAAAATATTAAAGGGGAAAGACCCTCTGGATATAGAAGGAAACATGGAGTTAATGGACAAAATAATTTACGGAAACAGCAGCATAAAAAGCGCCTTTGACATTGCCATGCATGATATCGCTTCTCAAAACGCCGGCATGCCACTGTACCAATTTTTAGGAGGTAAGAACAACAAAGTCTTAATTACAGATTATACCATAAGCATAGACGATCCGCAAAAAATGGCAGCAGATGCCATCACCATTAAAGAGGCAGGTTTCCCTGTCATCAAAGTAAAATTGGGCGAAGGAAAGGAAATTGATGTGGAAAGAATAAAGGCCATCCGCAAAGCGATAGGCAAAAAATTGCCTTTGCGTATTGACGCGAATCAAGGATGGGACGTGCATACAGCTATTAAAACTTTACAGGCTTTAGAGAAATATAACATCCAATATTGCGAAGAGCCGATACCCCGATGGGATTTCATGAATCTGAAAAAAATAAAAAACAAAAGCCTCATTCCTATAATGGCGGATGAAAGTTGCAGCGACCATCACGATGCCAAAAGATTGATTCAATTACATGCCTGTGATATGTTCAATTTAAAACTGGGCAAATCATCCGGCCTATTTAAGGCACAAAAAATAATCGGGCTTGCCGAAAGAGAAAACATGAACATGCAGGTGGGTTGTTTCATGGAATCAAAAATAACCATGACCGCCAATGCGCATCTCGCATTAAGCAGTAAGAATATTTTACATTGCGATTTTGATACCCCGCTCATGTTTGCTGAGGATACCGTAAGCGGCGGTATTGTTTACAAAGAAAAAGGCATAATCGAACTACCCGACACACCGGGCCTTGGCGCGTGGATTGATAAGGAACGGCTGGATAAAATGGAGGGGGTGATCATTTAAATTATGAAATAATTATTTCACCATGCACTCTGCCAGCTTACCCATTATCTCAAAAAATAAAATAATAACACGGGTCATTTGTTTCTTCTGGCTTGTAGCAAAAGCCATCTCATGGAAAGTTTGGTTGGCAGACAGGATATTCCCTGTGACGCCGCCTTTCAACTTTTTGTTCGTCCCTTCATCCATACACCTGACACTCTTTATACTATCCTTGTCAGCCATTTTTTTCTTATTGCTATTTCCATCAAACAGACGATTACAAGGAAGTGTAATTATCCTTGAAATACTTTCCTGCCTGTTAGATCAAAATCGCTGGCAGCCGTGGGAGTACCAATATATTTTTATAATACTTGCATTACTTATTAATTATAAAAATGAAAAAAATGCGGCTTCAACCATTTCTTTCATTCTCATTGCCATATATTTTTTTAGCGGCATTAGCAAAATGAATCCTGCATTTAGTCAATTTGTACGGCAGAAAATAATCCTGTCAGAAATTTTTAAGCCCGATGATTCATGGCTATCTCAGTGGTTGCTTTTTCATACGGGCTATTTGTTGGGTTTAATAGAAACGTTGCTAAGTATAGGTTTACTTTTTAAAAGAAGTACAAGGATCAGCGGAGTTTTTCTCATTATCATGCACCTCATTATACTCATTGTTTTTGGACCCTGGGGAATGAATTATGATAGAATTATCTGGCCTTGGAATATCGCCATGATTTTCATTGTGTACGTATATTTTATCAAAGATCCAACGTTCTTATTTTCATTTCCACCAATGTGGAAGGGAGGGAATAACCTTATCCTGCTTGCGTTTGGGGCTTTACCAATACTCAACTTTTTCGGATATTGGGATTTTTTTTTATCATCAAGTTTATTTAGCAGCAAAACGCCGGATATCTACATCTGCATCCGCAATCCGGAAAATTGTAAAGCGCTTCAACCTTTTATTTCTCACTATAAAAGAACATCCATTTGCGATAGTAATTCGGCTTTAATAGATGTAAGAGAATGGTCATTTAAGGAAATACAAATACCCGCTTATCCGGAAATACGTGTTTACAAAAACATACAAGCGCAATTAATAAAACGCTACCCGGGGATGAATGCAACATTTATTATGTATCAATATATCAATGGAAGAAAAGAACTAATAGAGCGATAACCTATCGTGGCAAGACAAATTGATAATATCAACTCATACATCTCTGTCCATTAAATAATGCGCGAGTTCTTTCAAAGGATTTTTTCTTACAGAAAGAACAGCCACTTCTTCAAGATGATCCATTGCTTTGGATACATATTTTTGTTTTAATTCTTTAGACCATTCTTCCAAATGGCATGATGTATAGATTTCAAGTACACGCGGAATCTTACTTTCGTCATTTACTTTCTGCAAACATTTGAATTCTTCACGTTGCGCATCAGTAGCCTCTTTCATAGCTTGCAGCCATAAGAAAGTTTTTTTATTGGCCATAATATCGCCACCGGATTTTTTACCAAATTTCTCGGGGTTGCCAAATGCGTCTAAATAATCATCCTGCACCTGGAAGGCAATGCCAAGATTTTTCCCAAACTCATATAAATGCTGTTGATTGCCCAATCCGGCGCCGCCCAGAATAGCGCCTAATTGCAAACTGGCGGCGAGCAACACAGATGTTTTTAAGCCGATCATTTCTACATAATCATCAAAATTTACTTCCTCATTATTTTCAAAATCCATATCAAGCTGCTGCCCTTCACAAACCTTTTTTGCGGTAGCGTTGAATAAGTTTAAAACCGGACGCATATAATCCGTACTTATTTTATTCAAATTTTCATAAGCGGTTACCAGCATTACGTCGCCCGCAAGCAAGGCCGTGGGTTCACCATATTTTTTATGAACCGTTGGCATTCCTCTGCGCAATGGCGCCCTATCCATAATATCATCATGCACCAAAGAAAAATTGTGAAACAGCTCGATGGCAGTTGCTACATGGTATGCGTCCTTTATTATTTCATCGAATAATTCATTTCCCATCAGGCACATTACCGGGCGAATGCGTTTACCCTTCAACGTTAGTAAGTATTGTGAAGCATCGTATAACTTTTGGGGTTGTTCCGGAAAATGACGCAGGCCAAACCGCGATTCAAATACAACAGATAGTTCTTTAAAGGAAGACATCCCTTCAGGTATGGCGATACTCATGATTTATGATTCTAAATTTCTAATTCTTAATTCTAATTTTCTTCTTTCCTTTATCTGCTTTCTCTCTCAGATTATTTACATCAGGTATCCAATCAAAATCTAATTGGCGCTTTTCCAAATTAGCAGCCACCAGCTTTATCTGCACCGTATCCCCCATTCTGAATTTTTTACCGGTACGTATTCCTACCAATGCGTAATCCGTATCGTCATGACGGAATTCATCATAGTCAGAAAGGTCTTTCACATTTACCAAACCCTCACATTTTTCATTGACCGTTTCTACCCAAAAACCAAAAGGAGAAACACCGCTTATTACGCCTTCCATATCTTCTCCCAGTTTGTCCATCATATACTCCACCTGCTTATATTTATTCCCGGCGCGCTCCGCTTCCATGGCAGCCCTTTCCCGTTCACTGCAATGTTTACATTTCTCTTCCATAGTTTTATCAGGATGAACATTATTTTCAAGGATTTCATGCAAAACCCTGTGCACCATCACATCGGGATAACGACGTATGGGTGAGGTAAAATGACAATAGTTTTCAAAGCCCAATCCATAATGGCCAATGTTTTGTGTTGTATAAATCGCCTTGGCCATAGTGCGGATACCCAATTGCTCAAGCACATGCTGCTCGGGCTTTCCATGAACATCTAACATTAATTGATTAAAGGATTGCGCAATAGCCTCCTGGTCTTTCATGTCGAATTTATAACCGAATTTCCTGGCGAAAGCAACAAAGGGTTTTAGTTTTTCTTCATCCTGCGTATCATGTATGCGATAGGGAAATTGGATTGGCTTTTTGCTTACTTTTATTTTAGAAACATGAGTGGCTACGGTGCGGTTGGCAAGTAACATAAACTCTTCTACCAGCTGGTGCGATTCCTTACTTTCTTTCACAATGATCCCTAAAGGCTTTCCCGTTTCATCCAGTTTAAATTTTACTTCCGTTGACGAAAAATTAATAGCCCCATTTTTAAATCTTTCCTTTCTGAAATTTTTTGCCATAGCATTCAATATCGAAATTTCCTCACTGTATTTACCATCTCCCGTTTCTATGATCTGCTGCACTTCATCGTAAGTATAACGATGGTTGCTGTGAATGAAAGTTTTGCCTAGCCAGTGATCTTTTACTTTGCCCTTACTATTTATTTTAAAAATTACTGAAAAAGAAAACTTATCCTCATTAGGTCGTAACGAACAAAGCTCATTCGAAATTTTTTCAGGCAACATTGGGTTTACCCTGTCGGGCAAATAAACACTTGTGGCTCTTGCATATCCTTCCACGTCCATGGCGCTTCCCGGCCTTACAAAATGACTTACATCTGCAATGTGAACGCCAACTTCAAAATCATTATCACTTAATTTTTTCAGGGAAAGCGCATCGTCAAAATCTTTCGCATCCGCGGGATCAATGGTAACAGTAAGCACATCCCGGTAATCCCTTCTTTTTGCCAACTCATCTTCAGTAACCGTATCATCTAAACCATTTGCTTCTTCAATGACCGCTTTAGGAAATTCCAAAGGAAATTGATTTTGAATAATAATCTCTTTCATCGCCATATCGCCTGCATTCTTCGCATGTAACACAGATAACACTTCACCTTCAGGTTTCTTTTCCCCTTTCTCCCACTCAAGAAATTTCACTACAACCCGATCATTATTTTTTGCCCCGTTCAGATTTTTTATGCTAACATAAAAATCTGGCATTGCCTTTTGGCTGTCAGGTTTAAAGAAGGCAAAACTTTCACTTACTTCTATATTGCCAATAAATTCAGTCTGTTTTCTTTCCACCACTTCTTCAATAATACCCTCTGCACGCCTGCCATTCGATTCTTTTATTTTCACTCTCACTGTGTCGCCATGCATTGCTTTATTAAAATCCTGGGGCCGCACCAGCACATCTTTTTCTCTTCCTTCAGCGATCACATACCCCATTCCTGAACGGGTTATATCTAAGGTACCTTTCACCAGGGGCGTGGCTTTTTTCTTTCCTGTTTTTTTACTCATAAAATAATTTAAGGATTATATTTTTCGTTTCACAAAATACATAATCCATCACTAAGCAAAATTAGTTTAATCAACATAACAATAAATTAAAATTGGGAATGCACAAATCAGTCTAATATAAAAACCTTTCTCTCTCCCTTTTCAATGCTAATAATTATATAAAAAATAAAAAAAAATAAATTCTATTTTTGGAAATCATTTTCTATTAATTTTCATTCCCCATGCTAAACAGAAGAAAATTTTTACAGTTCTCCAGCCTTTCGGTGCCGTTATTCTCTGTTAAAAATATTTTTATTAATGATAAAGCACAAACGAAACCCATTGTAATTTCTACCTGGAACGATGGCAGAAGAGTAAACACGGAGGCGTGGAAAATTTTATCAAAAAAGGGTCGCGCTTTAGATGCAGTGGAAGCCGGTGCGGCATATATAGAAGGGACTATAAATTGTTGTATAGGACTGGGCGGCTACCCTGACAGAGATGGGATGGTAACACTCGATTCCTGCATTATGGACGAACACGCTAACTGCGGTGCTGTTGGCGGTTTGGAACAAATAAAACATCCTGTTTCCGTGGCAAGAAAAATAATGGAATCTACTCCTCATATTTTAATGGTGGGCCAGGGCGCACAACAATTTGCATTAGAAAATGGATTTAAAAAAGAGCCAGCCACTCTTTCAAAAGAGGCTAAAAAAGCCTATAAGGAATGGCTGAAAAAAAGTGAATACACCCCGGAAATAAATATCGAAAATAAAAAAGAAAACGGTCCCTTTGCCCCATCCTTTTTTGATGACGGTGCACCCAATCACGATACCATGGGGTTGGTTGCTTTAGATGATTCAGGTAACATGAGTGGTGCTGTAACTACCAGTGGAATGGCATTCAAAATCCACGGACGTGTGGGCGACTCTCCGATTATAGGCGCAGGGCTTTTCGTTGAAAATGAAATAGGCGCCGCTACGTCAAGCGGAGTGGGTGAAGAAGTAATTCGTATTTGCGGCACCCACCTCGTTGTAGAATATATGCGCCAGGGCAATTCACCCGAAGTTGCCTGCCGCAAAGCAATTGAGCGCATTGTGAATCGCGACCGCGAAAAGGCAAAAACCATACAGGTAGGCTTCTTAGCATTGAACAAAAAAGGGCAATACGGCGCTTATGCCATTCAAAAAGGATTCGTCTTTGCAGTAAAAAGCAATGGTGAAGAGAAAGTGTTTCCGTCAAAATATATTTTTGATTTGGGGGCTACATGAATGGTCAATGGTGAATGGTGAATAGACAAGTTTTTGAAAAAGTAATTCGTGTAATTCGCATAATTAGTGTAATTAGTGTAAAAAAAAATCATGCCTTATAAATTAGAAATCATAGGTTTTAATATTGAAAGTTGTATTGCTGCGCAGGAAGCAGGTGCCGACAGAATTGAACTATGTGCCTCTCCCGAAGAAGGCGGCACCACTCCTTCTCACGGTTTTATAAAAGAAGCCAGAAAGAAATTACATATTGATTTGTATGTAATGATCCGTCCCCGGGGAGGCGATTTTTTATATAGTGATGAGGAATTTGAAATCATGAAAAATGATGTGGTGCATTGTAAACAATCTGGCTGCGATGGAATAGTAACCGGCATCTTAACAGAAGACGGAAAAGTAGATAAGGAAAGATGCCAGGAACTTATCGGGTATGCTTATCCGTTAGGAGCCACTTTTCATCGAGCCTTCGACAGAGTTGCCGATCCTTTCGAAGCGATGGAAGACATCATTGATTTGGGTTTCGAAAGAATACTAACCTCCGGTTTAGTACCCAAAGCAACAGATGGAATAGAAACGCTCGCAGCATTAATAAAAAAATCGGCGGAAAGAATCATCATCATGCCCGGTTCCGGCGTAAACGCTTCAAATATTATTTCAATCGCTGAAGGCACGGGCGCTAAAGAACTTCACAGTTCGGCAAGTAGGTATATAGAGAGTAAAACGAATTATCGTAATTCATTAATGAAGGAATCTCTCCAACACATTACGGTTAATAAAGAGGAAGTAAAGGTGATGGTGAAGTTATTGAAAGAATACAGGCTTTAGCAAAACAGGTAGCCCATATTACTCTAAAAATCCTTTCCGAAATATTCTTATCTCTGAACCTTTAGCAATGAGAACAGATTTTGGGCGTGCATTATTCAAAAATGAAAATTCTTCCCCACACAAGGCTCCAAAATCACAATCTATCAAATGGCTGATAACCGGTAAAATCTTCCACCTGGGGCGCTGGACTTCATATTTATACGTTTTGTTCCCGTTGTATTTGGTAAAGGCCCAATGCCGGTCTGCAATAAATTCTTCAAGGCTCGACGGCAAAAGAGGTAAGGATTTTTTTGCAGCTTTCACAGATAGCCGGTTCCATTTATTTTGAAAATTCCATTCGTATCCCACCTGCAAAAACTCACCGGTGTCACTATGAGAATGCTTCATTTTCATGGTAGAATATTTTTCTCCAAAAAAATTATTGGCAACAAAGGTTATAACCGGCTTTGGAACTATTTCCTTTATAAAAACAACTCCATTATTCCAATTTCCTCGATCCATACTTTTTACATAGAACCTTAGATTTACCTCTTCAAAATCAGTATGAAAAGGGACACTAAAATTGCGTATCCGCGTGTTTAAAAACATAAAAGCCATCAGGCTTAAATAAGTCTCGCCTTCAAAAAAATCCAACTGTGTACCATGAGGAACATAAGGAAGTAATAATTCTTTGGGCACACGGAAATTTGCCATCACAACATTGTTCCATTCCGCAAGCAAAATATGTGATTCCATGAGTAGATTTTTATTTTTTCTTCCATAGTCTAATAGTATAATCCGTCAGCTTCAACATCTTCAGTCCGGTTCATTTTTCTTAATTGCTTCTTAGGCCTGTCAAATGCCCGAAAAATTAACCGGAAGTTATTATCGTAAGTCATGTAATTATAAATCCAATTACCAAAAACCGCGAATCTGTTCTTAACTCCTAAAAGCAAGAAAAGATGTAACCCCATCCAGATCATCCAAGCAAAAAAGCCGCCAAAGTGAAGATGTGGTTTCGGAATATCCACCACCGCAAGATTGCGGCCCACTGTTGCCATAGAGCCCTTATCGTGGTATTCAAAACGCTCCAGGTTAGCCTGATTATTTTTTATCTTCTTTAAATTGGCTGCCAACACTTTAGCCTGTGCAATAGGAACCGAAGCCACCTGAGGATGACCATGCGGATATTTTTCCGTTTCCATGTAAGCCACGTCCCCGATGGCATATACATTTTCAAAACCTAAAACTTTATTATAGTGATCCACTTTTATCCGGTTGCCTCTTACAATTAATCCCTTATCAAAGCCACCAGGCAAATTACCAATAACACCAGCTGCCCACACTACCAATGAACTTGAGATAGTTTTGCCATTTATGGTAGTTACCGTTTTTCCATCGAAATCCTTCACAATGGTGTTCGTCATAACCTCCACGCCAAGCCTCTGTAAATATTTTAAAGATTCCTGGCTTGATCTTTCACTCATCGGTCCCAGCAATTCGGGGCCGCCTTCCAAAAGAATGATCCTCATTTTATTTTTAAAATCTATTTCAGGATAATCTCTTGGCAACACAAACCTTCGCATATCCGCAATGGCGCCACTCATTTCCACTCCCGTAGGGCCGCCACCCACAATCACGATGGTCAATAAGCTTTTTAAAACATTTTCATCAGTAGCATAAATGGCATCTTCAATATTCTGGAGCAAACGATATTTTATTTGTAAAGCTTCTACCGTGGACTTCATCGGATAGGTATTATCAATCAACTGCTGGTTACCAAAATAGTTGGTATTAGCGCCGCTTGCCAGCACCAGAATATCATAAGCAAACTCATCTACGTCGGCAATTACTTTATTGTTTGACGTGTCTATGCTTTTCACATCGGCCATACGGACATGAACATTTGTATCCTTTTGAAAAGCTTTTCTTAATGGGAAAGAAATATTGCTGGCATCAAGGCCGGAAGTAGCCACCTGGTAGAATAACGGTTGGAACTGGTGAAAATTAAAACGGTCAACAAGCGTAACATCAAATCCTTCCTTAGAGCCAAATGCCTGGGCCAGTTTTAAACCCCCAAATCCACCGCCGACAATTACAATTTTCATAACGATTGTTTTTAAAGAATACAAAGATACAACCGATGCGAGGTGGTTATAATTACCCTTTACGGAATAAAAAATTCTCTTTTTTCCTAAAAGGAAAACCTGCAACGATATCTTACTCTTCTAAAACAACAATCTTACCTTAATAGTGTCTTTTACAGTTTTCAATAGTTCAAGCGCTTCTTTCGAAAGTGTTTTTTCCACATCAAGAACTACATAGCCTATGGTATCATTTGTTTTTAAATACTGCCCCAGAATATTGATATGGTGCGAAGAAAGGCGGGTATTAATTTCCGAAAGTACGCCGGGCACATTTCTATGAATATGCAATATTCTATGAGTATGATCCTGAAGGGGCAAACTCAACGCGGGTATAGAAAGCGACCCCATAGTAACCCCTTTCTCTAAGTAATTGAACAGTTTAGCACTTACATCTTCCCCAATATTGCGCTGAGCTTCCTCTGTGGAACCTCCCACATGAGGGGTAAGGATCACATTACTCAACCCCTGCAAAGGAGAAACAAATTTATCTCCGTTCTTTTCAGGTTCTTCCGGAAAAACATCAACGGCCGCACCGCTTATATCACCGGCTTTTATGGTATCTCTTAATGCTACAAGATCCACCACTCCACCCCTGGCGTAATTAATAATGTTAGCCGTTTTTTTACAATATTTTAAGGTATCCCTGTTGATAATATTTTTGGTAGAGGGGAGATCGGGCACATGAAGGGTAATAATATCCGCAACTTTCAACAACTCTTTTAATGACTTCTTACTTTCAGCATTACCCAGAGGCAATTTAGTTTCAGAATCGTAAAAGATTACTTTCATTCCCATGGACTCGGCAAGCACGCTCACCTGTGATCCGATGTTGCCGTAACCAATAATTCCCAATGTTTTACCGCGAAGCTCATGACTTCCATTAGATTCCTTTGCCCACATGCCGGCGTGTGCCAAACGGTTTTTATCCGGAATCCGTCTTATAAGCATAATGGAATAGGCAATCACCAATTCAGCCACTGAACGCGTATTGGAATAAGGCGCATTAAAAACGGTAATTCCTTTTTGAGTAGCAGCCGGAATATCTACCTGGCTGGTGCCGATGCAAAAACATCCGATGGCCTGAAGTTTGGATGCGTTTTTTAATACCTCTTCTGTTATTTTGGATTTAGAACGTATGCCCAATAAGTGGACATTTTTAATTTCTTTTACCAGGTCACTTTCACTCAATGCCCCGGGTATTTGTTTTACTGAGGTATAACCTGCGTCAATAAATTTTTTAGCTGCTGCTTTGCTAATGTTTTCAAGAAAAAGAATATTTATTTTTTCTTTAGGATAACTAGTGAGTTTTTTTTCTGCCATATTAATATTGTAATGTAATATTGCAAATATAGTCTGATAATCCTTGAATCTTTTTTAATGAGTTCTTATAAATTTATTTCTGCTGCCTTAATTTCTTCTGTAATCCTCTTTGGCTGCGGGTCTTCCACAAAAAAATCAAAACACAATTTCTCCGATTCCACAGGATATGTAGCGCCTGTGCCCGGAAATATTTCTTCTGGAGACTTCAATCGCTATTACACAGGTATAAAAGAGTATTACGAAAAAAACCTGGTAGGCCGCGGATTCAACGGTGGCATTTTAGTGGCCAAAAAAGGCCGTATAATTTTTGAAGATTACCACGGTTTTTTTAATCTTCGAACCAAAGATTCCCTCACTTCCCACAGCCCGTTTCATTTAGCTTCGGTTTCTAAAACATTTACCGCCATGGCAATTCTAAAACTTGCCGAAATGGGAAAGCTTTCTTTGGAGGATGATGTGAAAAAATATTTCCCTTCATTTCCCTACGATAACATTACCCTGAAATTATTGCTAAACCACCGAAGCGGCTTACCCAATTATATTTATTTTATGGAAAAATTAGGCTGGAATAGAAAACAATATTGCTCTAACCAGGATGTGCTTGATTATATGATAAAATTTAAACCGGCAGCCACCAAACCCAATACTCATTTTACTTATTGCAATACCAATTATGCTTTGCTAGGTTTGGTTATTGAAAAAGCATCCGGCCAGACCTATGCGGATTTTTTAAAGGCCGTTTTTTTTAAACCCCTTCACATGAATGATACTTATGTATTCAACATGGCTACGGACAGCGCCACCGCCATGCCATCCTACGATTGGCGGGGGAGGCAGGAAGGATATACTTTTTTAGATACGGGCTTTGGAGATAAAAATATTTACAGCACTCCGGAAGATCTTTTTAAATGGGACCAGGCGTTATATAGCAACGAGCTTTTCACAAAGGAAACTATGGAAAAAGCGTTTACCCCATACAGCAATGAAAAGCCTGGAGTAAGAAATTATGGTTTAGGCTGGAGAATGAATGTATATCCTGATGGCAAAAAAGTAATTTATCACAATGGATGGTGGCATGGCAACAATACCGTGTTTATAAGGATGATACAGGACTCTGTGACCATAATAGTTTTAGGGAACAAATACAACCGCGCTATTTATGAATCTAAAAAAATGGCTGATGTATTTGGATCGGGATTAACTATAGAGGATGAATAAATATACATCACCAAAAGTTTTACTTTTTTTCCGACGCTCCTTTTATATTCAAATCTTTAATTCTCGCCCTTATTTTTTTCATAAAAGAGATACCTGGGTCTGTTTTTTCAGTTAAATATTGCGGATCCGATTCACGCCAAAGTGATGTTCCAATAAACTGTTTGTATTCATAATGGCCAATCACATATTCTATCGGATATTTGGTTACTAAATATCTTATTAATTGTTCATTAG
>JBDSOE010000193.1:0-4229 GCA_039915005.1 Ginsengibacter sp. | reverse complement strand
CCCACATTGGTTACGATCATTGGCTTTTCAAAATGATAGGCGAGTGGCGTAACACCGCTTTGAGTGGCGCTTCTGTATGGCTGTACCACACAATCTGCCGCACATAGATAATATTTTACTTCGCTGTTGGGGATGAAACCGGTATGAAGAATCAGATTGTTTTTTATAGCTGGGTCATTTAATAAAGCCTCATAATTCCTGGCATCTTCATAAAATTCTCCGGCTATTAAAAGGCGTAAATTCTTTACACCAAATTCTGTATTTAGAATTTTCATAGACCGCAATAAAATATCCAGTCCCTTGTATTTTCTGATAAAGCCAAAAAATAATAACACATGCACGTCTCCATAAATCTTTAGATGTTCCCGTGCTTCTTTCCTGCTTACTTTTTCTCCAAAATTATCATACAAAGGATGTGGCACCAACTGGGCCGGTTTATTTTTTGCAAATTGTTTTAAATCTCCCAATACTTTCTGGCTCATGGTAATAAAACCATCAATGGGTTTTAAAAAATATTTAGTGAAGATTTTATCTCCGGCCCTTTTCTCGTGAGGAAAAATATTATCCGCTATACAAATAATTTTTGTGTGCCTGTTTTTTTTAACCCTTCTTAAAATGGTTCCAAGACACGGACCCATAAATGGTAGCCAATACCTTACCACGATGATGTCTGGATTTAAGTTTTTCAATTCATTTCCTACCGTGATCCAGTTAAAGGGATTTATTGAATTGATCTTAATTTTAATCGGGATGTTTGCCGGCGCGGGTTCGCTTGAATACTGTGTGGTGCCCGGAAAAAGAAAGGATGGGTATTGATAAGAGAAGGTATAAATGGTAGTGTCGAAGCCCTGGTCTATAAATTCTTTTGCAAGACGCTCATTAAAAGTTGCCAGCCCTCCACCGCGTAACGGATGGGCCGGGCCAATGATAATAATTTTTTTTACAGACAAGGCGGTTGGTTTTGCTTGTGTTTAATTGGATGTTTATTAGAAAGTTTAGTGGGCTTAGGGGGTTTAGAGAGTTTAGAAGTAGTCCTAAATAACAAACGATTAATAAATTGGAAAAAACAGGATGCAGCAAAAAAACAATGTAACAATGGAGCCATTGATATTTATAAACTCAATCTATTCTTTCTTCAATAAAATAATGGTTTCTTTCGGGGCCATTCCTGGAAATTAATTCACCCAAAAATCCTGCGAGGAATAGCTGCGTTCCGATGATCATAGCCACCAATGCTATAAAAAATAAGGGCCTTTGCGTCATCCCCGTTTGATCGAAAAAGAATTTACTCACAGTAAGATAAAGGAAAACAATAAAGCCAAACAAAAAGGAGAGGGTGCCCCAAAGCCCAAAAAAGTGCATCGGGTTTTTTCTAAACTTTCCTACAAACATGATAGACGCCAGATCAAGAAAGCCATTTACAAAACGGTTCCAGCCAAATTTGGTAACACCATATTTTCTGGCGCGGTGCTCCACTACTTTTTCACCAAACTTCCTAAAGCCCGACCATTTTGCCAGCAGGGGAATATAGCGATGCATTTCACCATATACCTCTATACTTTTTACTACTTTATTTTTATAAGCCTTTAATCCGCAATTGAAATCGTGAAGATAAATTCCACTTGCTTTTCGGGTGGCCGCATTAAATAATTTTGAAGGAATATTTTTTGATAGGGTACTATCATACCTTTTTTTCTTCCAGCCACTTACTATATCATAACCTTCTTCCAATACCATTCTTCTTAGTTCTGGTATTTCATCTGGGCTATCCTGCAGGTCCGCATCCATAGTAATTACCACTTCTCCCTGCGCCATTTTAAAGCCTTCATTAAGCGCAGCGCTTTTTCCATAATTCCGCTGAAACTTTATTCCTTTTACCAAAGGGTTTTTTTTACGAAGTTGAAGTACTACATTCCACGAATCATCAGTGCTTCCATCGTCCACCATGATGATTTCGTACGAATAATTATTTTCCTCCATCACGCGTTTGATCCATGCTTCCAGTTCGGGCAGAGATTCATCTTCATTATAAAGAGGGACGATTACTGAGAGATCCATTATTAGCCTATTTGATTGATGTCGCCCGCAAATTGATTGGGTTGCTTTTTAGTAAGAGCCGCGCCAATTAAAGCGGCTAAGGCGCCAAAGAAAAGATAGCCGACCAATGTGCCGCCTATAAGAAATGCCATAAAAAATTTTCTTGTCATATCCAGTCCTGCTTTCACCTGCTCTTCATTTAAATTGTTTTTTGACTGCATAGATTTTCTTGCCTCATCTATTGCCTTTTCTTTAAACTCAGGAAAAAGTATAATAAAAATGATGAAATAAATGATCATGATGGCGGTTACCAGGGCAGCCACTTTAAACCCATGACCAAAATAATTTCCAAACGTGGAATTATAATTTACCTGTTTGCCATAAGACATTACCGACCATATAATGCCCCCGATAAAAACGGTATATCCTATCCATTGTACGGGGCTGTTTGTTTTTAAATTTAAAAAATAGGAGGTCAGGGTAAGAATAACAAGAATAAGACCGATCACAACTCCTTTGGTGGAAGTGGGTGTAATTGTTTGTTCCATGATGTTTTTTTTAATTCTCAACTGAGAGTCCTGCGGACAAAAATAGTTTGTCCTGGCTAATAATCCCAATCACTTTTCCTTTTAGTTTTTTACCGATAAAAGCATTGTTTTTACATTTGGACAAAATATCGTTTTCTGCAAATGTATATTCATCATTGATGGTAAAAAAAGTAAGGTTCGCGCTTTCTCCTTCTGCAATGGAAGGAAGTTTTACATTGAAAATCTCACGGATATTCCGGGTTTGCATTTCTACAAAAGTCTCCGGGGCAATACCACAAATGCCGGCGGCGCCAAAAACACTTTCCAAACCCTCCATACCATTTTTTGCGTATTCAAATTCGCAGACTTTGTGATCCCAATCCTGCGGCTGGTGGTGCGATGCAATAAAATCAACCACACCGTTTTTAATCCCTTTGCGCAGCGCATCCCTGTCGTCTTTTGTTCGCAGGGGCGGATTTACTTTTAAATTGGTATCGTAATCCGACAGGTCTTCATCAGAGAAATATAAATGGTAGGGCGTAACAGAGCAGGTTACTTTCAACTTTTCTTTTTTTGCGGCGGCAATTAATTCCAATGATTTCTTAGTAGAAATTCCTGTAAAATGAATTTTAGAACCGGTATATCTCACTATCTCAATATCGCGCGCTATCATCAGTTCTTCTGATAAGGCAGGTTTGCCGGGCAAGCCCAACTTTGTGGAGATCACCCCTTCATTCATTAAGCCGCGGGCGCCAATACTTTTATCATCCGGCAATTGAATAATGGTGCCGTCAATGGTAAGAATGTACTCAAGCGCTTTTTGCAAAATGCCGGAAGACTGAATCGAATTGAGTCCATCAGAAAAAGCGATGGCGCCTGCCTGGTGCATATCATACATCTCGCTCAGTTCTTTTCCCTCAGCGCTTTGGGTTACCGCGCCAATAGGGTGCACCTGCACCGGAAGTGATTTTCCTTTTTGAACCAGGTATTCCACCTGGCTTTTATTATAAACCACCGGCTGGGTATTGGGCATCAGCATCACTTCGGTGAAGCCACCGGCAGCGGCTGCTTTGGCGCCAGTTTCCAGGGTTTCTTTGTATTCCTGTCCTGGATCGCAGAAATTGGCGAAGCCATCCATCCATCCGCAGGAGACACAGAGACCGGGTACCTCAATAATTTTATCGGCATCCACTTCCAAATGATTTTCAATTTTAGAAATGATGCCGTTGTCAATAAAAATATCCTTTGTTTTTCCGTGAAAGGGCGAGGATGGAGAAAATAAGATTGCGTTTTTTAGTAAAACCTTCATTAGGTTTATATCAAAATTTAGTTGCGCTAAGGTAGGGGGAAAAAGTGATTTTGGTTTTAGATTTTCTATTTTTTTCGCAATACAGCCGGAGGGGGAAGGTTTAGGAATAGATAGTGGAATTGCTAAAAACTTCAATCCTAAAAAGCATTTAGAAACATTAAAGGCCAATAAACGAAAAAAAATTCATTTATTCCTCTCCATTTTACGTTAACAACCCAAACCAAAAAGGGACTAAGAATGAAAAAAGAAATTAAAAACTATATCGTAAAACCACCGTATGTTTTGTTTTTGAATGTGTAAAAGGAAATATTATTAAAAATAATTTCGTTATTGCAAGCTACTTTTTTTGGAAAAAC
>JBDSOE010000058.1:0-11831 GCA_039915005.1 Ginsengibacter sp. | reverse complement strand
TGTTTTGTGGCAAGCGGACTAATCTGCCCTGCTCTGCCAACGCCTGTAGTATAGATTGGCGAATCCACCACACAGCGTAAGAAATAAATTTGAAACCTTTGGTTTCATCAAAGCGTTGTGCCGCTTTAATTAAGCCGAGGTTGCCCTCGTTAATAAGATCACTTAATGACAAACCCTGGTGCTGATACTGTTTGGCAACAGAAACTACAAAACGTAAGTTTGCTGTGGTGAGCCGCTCTAAAGCTTTGGCTGCGCCACTGGGATCGTTTTGAAAGTTCTTAATTTTCTGCGCCAGAATGGTTTCCTCTTCCGGGGTGATCATACCAATCTTAGAAATTTCCTGCAGGTATTTTTCTACCGCCTGCGAATCTCTGTTGGTGATCTGGGTAGCAATTTTAAGTTGCCTCATGTTTGTTTATAGTTAATAGTTATTATACGCTTGTTTATTATTAGACACTAACAGATGGGGAAACGTTACAAAAGAAATCATAAATATTAATTTCTCAGTAAAACTTTGCAAATTTACAACCCATAATCCGCATTTCATAGCTTTTGCTCTAATAATAAAATGATATTTTATCTCATACTACAAACTTTAGGCCTTTTAACGTTTAATATTGTTTTGTCTTGATTATTTAAGATTTTAAATGGATAATTAACGATTTTAGATTCCGCGGCACCACTTTATCACCATTACACGATTGCCTCCGCCCGCAAAAGTTCGGGCAGGCACTCACGAGCCACTATTGACGATTCACCATTAAAATCTACAACCCGGAATTTAAAAATCTGAAAGCAATCCTATACTTTTACAAAATGACAGATTACAGATCAGATACTTTTACCAAACCTACTCCAGCCATGCTGGAAGCCATGTTTAGCGCTTCTGTGGGAGACGATGTTTTTCATGAAGACCCTTCAGTAAACCGGCTGGAAGCTATGTTATCCGAAAAATTCGGAATGGAAAGCGGAATGTTTTGCGCCAGCGGAACTATGTCCAACCAAATTGCTATAAAATGCCATACTCAGCCGGGAGGTGAGGTGATCTGCGATAAAATGAGCCACGTTTATATTTATGAAGGTGGCGGCATCGCGTTTAATTCCGGTTGCCAGGTAAAAACGGTGGAAGGAGACCGGGGAAGAATAAAAGCAGAACAGGTGATGGAAGCGATCAATCCAACTGATATTCACAAGGCATCAACCCAATTGGTAAGCCTGGAAAACACAGCCAACAGGGGCGGAGGAAGTTGCTATAACTTTGGGGATATTAAGAAAATCAAAGAGGTATGTTTACAAAATAATTTAAAATTACATTTAGACGGCGCCCGGTTATTTAATGCCCTTGTAGAAAAAAGAGAGGATCCAAAAGATTATGGTGAAATTTTCGACAGTATTTCAATATGCCTGAGTAAGGGCCTGGGCGCACCAGTAGGAAGTGTATTACTGGGCAATAAAGATTTTATACAAAAGGCAAGAAGGGTGAGAAAAGTTTTTGGAGGAGGCATGAGGCAGGCGGGCTATCTTGCCGCAGCCGGAATTTTTGCCTTGGAAAATAACGTGGAAAGGCTTGCAGAAGATCACAATCATGCCAGGCAAATAGCAGAAGCCTTATCAAAAAAAGATTTTGTGGGAAAAATAATGCCCGTGGAAACGAACATTCTCATTTTTGAAGTAGAAAATAACTTTACCGCCCAATCGCTGGCACTGGAATTTTCAAAACATGATATTTCAGTAATTGCAATTTCTTCCACTCAAATAAGGATGGTACTGCATTTAGATGTGAGTAAAGAAATGGTGCAGGAAACCATTAGAGTAATTGGTGAATTGTAGCCCACAATCCTTCGATGTTGAAGCATCGTTCAACCGAAGTCTCTTTTTCAAAGTTAAGATATTAAAAAAAAATTATATTCCTCTACCATTCTTCACTTGGGGAAGGATTTCAATAAAAAACTCTGAATCAGTATAATGTTGTTGGGATGGACTGAATATTGTTTTCCAAAAAAGAATTCATGGTCATAAACTCTCCTTCTTTTTTCAGATCGGCAATTAGCCTTTTTAATTTTTCCAACAATTCTGTTCCTGATTTTCTTCTGACAATAATTGGCAAATCATATTTAGTTAAGTCAGCAAATTCCCATGGATGAAAGTAAAGCGACAAATACCCATCTTTCTTTAAAGTTTGTAAAGCAATTCTTTTAAAATAAGAATAAGGGAAATTTTTAAAAGCCAGCCAGAACAAAGGGATACGAAAATTAGGTGAAACTGAAACCGGAACTTTGATAATTCCATTTTCTTCATAATACGTCCGGGGCATTCTGAAATTATTATAACGCCCCGGTATCCATGTGGGATTCATGGATGAATCGTACCTATAGCCGGCCAGTTTTATACTACCGGAATTAATTTTTTTCATCCGGGGCATTCTTAGACCGTACACTTTTTTAGAAATAATATCTTCAAGAACCTGCCGTGAATTTTTAAGATCTTCTTCTTTAAAAGATGAATGAAAAAAAGTGTGGGAAGCTATTTCATGTTTTGAAGAAAGATCGGCAATTTTTGCAGGATATTTTAAAGCAAAATTGGCTGTCGTAAACAACGTACAATTCATTTCGGGATTATTTAAAATTTCTGTTATTATATCAAGGCCATCTTTGCCCACCGACATTTGTTCATTCATGGAGATAGAAATGCCATACTCTAAAGGGAGATCAAATTCTTCCACATCAAATGTGAGTAATATAGTGTTGCCGTGCTTTTCCATCGATTTTATTTATAAGAGATTGAAACTGCAAGGTTACACAGTACTCTTTATGACGAATATCTTTTGCAAGTTTAAATTTCTTATTGATAATTTGCCCTTTTAAATTTACAATTTTCTTATTGTTATTTTATACTTTTATCCTTTACAACTATCTAAATGAACTTGCTTACTAAGAATTTTCGAGTTTATAAATTGTATATTTCATTTACTGCTATAATTTGGTTTCTCCTGGCTATTATTAGCGTTGTATTAAAAATAAAACTTGGCCATGATAAGATTGGCAATTACCTCATTTTTGAAAATGTTTTTTGGAATACGGTGCATCAGACCAATTTGTATTTTGTAAACCCTGCATCTAATTTAGGCTCCTATCTTTATGGGCCGCTTTTCAGTATTGTTATTGCGCCCTTTGCTATTTTTTCTATTAATATGGGAGCTTTCTTTTGGGGGCTTGCTAATGCCGCCTTCTTGTTTTTCGCGATAAGAAAATTGCCGGTTAGCTATAAAAATCAAAATATTATTTTATTATTTTCCGCTGTGGAAATGATGACCTCTGTACAAAATATGCAGATTAATTGCCTGATTGCAGGGCTTATTATTTTCGCATTTATTTTCGTACAAAAAGAAAAGGATTTTTGGGCAACCCTGTTTATAGCTATCGGGTTCTTAGTAAAAATATATGGAATTGTGGGTATAACGTTCATCTTATTCTCCCGTCATAAATTAAAATTTACTTTGTCTTTTGGATTTTGGCTAATTGTTTTGTTTTGCCTGCCTATGCTCATTTCGTCTCCTTCTTTTATTCTTCATTCGTATTCAGAGTGGTATTATACCCTGATTTCAAAAGATACTGCAAACACTTTCTCCGACATGCAAAACATATCAGTAATGGGAATGGTCCGCCATATTTTTAAAATGAAGAATTTAAATCTGTTCATTGCATTACCTGCGGCGGTTTTTTATGCACTCCCATTTCTTCGTACCAGCCAGTTAAAAAACTTAGAATTCAAGTTAAGCTATCTGGCGCTTGCTTTAATTGGAGTGGTGATATTTAGCTCATCCGCAGAAAGTCCTACTTATATTATTGCTGTAACCGGGGTTGGCATCTGGTACATTGTGCAAGATCAAAAGCAGTGGCCGGTTATTTTACTGTTAATAACTACGTTTTTGCTTACCAGTCTTTCTTCCACCGATTTTTTCTCGCAGTTTATAAAACTAAATTATGTGAGGCCTTATGCGCTCAAAGCTTTGCCATGTTTTATAGTTTGGGTGGTACTGGTTTACCAATTGTTGAGAAAGGATTTTAGCGTTGTAAAAAATGTATGAAAAGAATTTGCTGCGGATTACAAGGATTTAATCTTGCAAATCGATTATACGTTAGAATCAATGTTGGAAGACTCAATAATATACCGTGGCCGATGTTTACTTTGGATAAAAGTTTTACCGAGATAAAGTCCGATAATACCCATTATCATTAATTGGAGGCCTCCAAAAAAAGCAACGGTAAATATTACAGATGCCCATCCGGATCTCGCCAAATCAAAACATAAGCTTAGTATAATATAGGGAATATAAAGTAACGAGGTCACGGAAAAGAAGAATCCAATATAAATGGCAAAGGTCAACGGTTTTGTGCTAAAAGAAGTAATACCCTGAGCCGCCAGTTTAGTTAAATTCCTAACACTATATTTTGTAGTCCCCGCATATCTTTTCATGGGTTCATATTCAACGGGCTTTTGTTTAAAACCCACCCATTTAATCAACCCACGTAAAAAAGGCCGGTCTTCCGGAAGTTTGTTAATTACATCCACTACTTTTTTATCAATTAGTTTATAGTCAGAAATACCATTTTCCATTTGCACATCAGAGAAAGTGTTGATAGTTTTATAAAATATTTTAGACTGCATTTTTGTAAAAAACCCTGCATGCCTGTTACTACCTTTTCTAAACGCATATACCACATCATAACCTTGATGCCACCACTTTATAAATTCAGGAATTAAAGAAGGGGGGTGCTGGAGGTCAGCATCTATTGTGATTACTGCATCTGAATGAGCAGATTTGAGACCCGCGATGATTGCGTTATCCTTACCAAAATTTTTGGAAAAAGTTATATAAAAAATATGTGGATTTTCAGCGGCTAAACTCAATATTATTGGAAGGCTTTCATCAACGCTTCCATCATCTACAAAAATAATTTCATATTCAATTTCAGATAGATCGCTAAATACCAAATCCAATTCTTCAACAATCGCTTTAATATTTTCTCCTTCATTAAAAACAGGAATAATAACTGATATTTTTTGCATAATAACGATTTAAAGGCAGCCCTAAGCCAGTTTAAAATGAAATAAAACCAAATCTGTTAAAATACCAAATTCTTTTAAATTATAGGTACTTTATTTTTCTATTTTTTAGTTAAAAGGAGAAAATATATAAATGGTTTCTACAATTACCAGGGTAGCAATCCTCGGCATAAAATCGGATCAAAATTCTGCCATACATTTTCAAAACAATAACAAGAAGAACTTATTATGAATCTTTTATTCTCCATAAATGTAACTTCGTCCTAATCAATAATCAACTTTTTTAAACATTTTGAGAATATGTTACCTAAAATAAACCCCACTAAAACTGCCGCCTGGAAAAAATTGCAGGATCATTATAAGGAAATGAAAAGCGTTCCTATAAAAGATCTCTTTAAAGAAGATAAGGATCGCTTTAAAAAATTTTGTTTTTCTATGCCTGAAATAGTATGCGACTTTTCTAAAAATAGGGTCAGCGATACCACCAAACAATTATTACTAAACCTGGCCGAAGAGTGCGAATTGAAAAAGGGCATCAAAGCCATGTTTGACGGGGAATTGATCAATGGAACAGAAGGCCGTTCGGTATTGCATACCGCGTTAAGAAATTTTTCAGGCAAGCCCGTTTATTCCGAAGGAAAGGATGTGATACCTGCAGTAAAAAAAGAACGGGAACACATGAAACAGTTTTGCAAAAAAATTCATAATGGCGAATGGAAAGGCTACAACAGAAAGAAAATAAAATACATCGTTAACATTGGTATCGGTGGCAGCGATCTGGGCCCCGTGATGGTTACCGAAGCATTGAAACCCTATTGGAAAAAGGATATGCAGCCTTATTTTGTAAGCAATATTGATGGCACAGACCTGGCCGAGGTTTTAAAAAAAATAACTCCTGATGAAACACTTTTTTTAATTGCCTCCAAAACGTTTACCACGCAGGAAACCATGACCAATGCTCATTCTGCAAGAGATTGGTTTTTAAAAAGTGCTAAAGATAAAAAAGCCGTTGCCAAACATTTTGTTGCTTTAAGCACTAATGAAAAAGGCGTGGAAGATTTTGGAATTGATAAGGAAAATATGTTTGTATTCTGGGATTGGGTGGGTGGCCGCTACAGTCTTTGGAGCGCTATCGGTTTATCAATTGCTTTAACCGTAGGCTATGAAAATTTTGAAGAATTATTGAAGGGCGGTTTTGAAACCGATAAACATTTCAGGGAGAAATCTTTTGAAAAAAACATCCCTGTTTTAATGGGCCTCATAGGTATCTGGTACGTTAATTTCTTTGGTGCACAGGCAGAGGCAATTCTTCCTTATGACCAATATCTGCACAGGTTTCCTGCTTACTTTCAACAAGGGAATATGGAAAGTAATGGGAAGCATGTGGACCGCAATGGGAAAAGAGTAACGTACTCTACCGGCCCGGTAATCTGGGGCGAGTCGGGAACCAACGGGCAACATGCTTTCTATCAATTGCTGCACCAGGGAACTCCATTGATCCCCTCCGATTTTATTGCCCCTGTTTTTAGTCACAACCCAATGGGTGAGCACCATAAAATTTTATTGTCCAATTTTTTTGCACAAACAGAAGCCCTGATGAATGGTAAATCTAAAAATGAACTCCTGGAAGAAAAGGTACCGGAATCTCTGATTCCGTTTAAAGAGTTTGATGGGGATAAGCCCACCAATTCGTTCCTGATTACAAAGATTACTCCGTTTACTTTAGGAGAAATGATTGCCCTCTATGAACATAAAATATTTGTGCAGGGAATTATTTGGAACATTTACAGTTTCGATCAGTGGGGTGTGGAACTGGGGAAACAACTCGCAAAAAAGATATTGCCTGAACTGGAAAATAAAAATAAAATTACCTCACACGATTCTTCTACCAATGGGCTGATCAATATTTATAAGAAATTAAGAGAATGAGGAACGTGTTTTTTTTAATGGGAAAGGTAGTGACCTCATTTGGTTCTAAATTGCTAACGATGGAGCATAATAACCTCCTCATATAAAGCCTATAAAAGAAAATAAATGGCTATAAAAAAAATATTTTTAATGGCTTGCATGCTGGGCTTTAGTATGTGCTGCCTGGCTGCAGTGCCTTCCATAGCCGAGGTGAGGCTACAGTATCGGAAAGCCGCCACTGAAGAAAATTCATGCAAGGATTTAATAGCGTTACTGGCGCCCTACAACGAAAAAAACGACCCCTTGCTTTCCGGTTACAAGGCAGGCGCCACCATGATGATGGCGAAGTATGTATTCAGCCCTTTTGGTAAATTATCTTATTTTAATAGAGGTAAAAAAATGATGGAGAAAGCCATTGAAGCTGATAAGGAAAATGCAGAATTACGATTTCTTAGGTTTGGGGTCCAAACCAATATTCCGTTTTTTCTTGGCTACAAAAATGATATTGAAACAGATAAATCATTTATTCTACAATCCATTTCCCACTTAGGCGATCCTCAATTAAAACAGTTTATAATTTCTTACTTAAATAGATCGGGGGAGCTCACAAATATTGAAAAACAAGAATTAAAATGACAAAGGACTTACTCATACTGGTGGACAAGAATGACAACGAGACTGGTACGCTCGATAAGCTTTCCGTACACCAGCAGGGGCTGCTTCACCGCGCCTTCTCGGTGTTTATTTTTAACGATAAAGATGAATTATTACTACAGCAAAGGGCTGACGAAAAGTACCATTCACCAGGTTTATGGAGCAATACCTGCTGCAGTCATCCCCTAAGTGGCGAAAACATAGAGGATACCATTAAGCGAAGGCTCGAAGAGGAAATGGGCATGCAATGCTCCATTGAATTTAAGTTTACATTTATTTACAAAGCCCCATTTGAAAACGGTTTAACAGAACACGAGCTGGATCATATTTATTTCGGGCAAAGTAATGATGTCCCTAAGCCCAGCCCTTCCGAAGTGAAAGCCTGGAAATACATAAGCCTCCCAAAACTGGAAGAAGCTGTTGCGCAGCATCCTGAAAATTTCACCGCCTGGCTTAAGATCTCTTTGCCGCGTGTAATTACCAGCTATCGGCATTGAGGGTTAAGGTATGAGGCTTCAGTTATGAGCTATCAGCCATTAGCCGTCAGTTGTGAGCTAATAGCTGATAGCTTCTTCCTTAGTACATCACTGTTATCACCTTCACTCCCCCATCGGGTTTGGTATTCCGCCATCCCCACCATTACCACCATTACGATCTGAATTATCAGGGATAAAAGCACCACCACCGCCTCCCGGTTGAGTTCTATCATTTCCACTTCCTTCATTGGTTCTTTAAGCTCTACCAGCCCCAACGGAATTCGCTCCTGCGCCTCCGGCACCCCCTACAGATGTAGTTCCATTACTTCCAGTAATGCCAGCTCTTTGAGTAGTACCAATAGCTCCCGCAATAGAGCCAGCCCCCCAATGCGGTACCACCATTCAGAGCAGCACCGCCATTGCCTCCAGGCGCTAATAAGATGGAAGTAGAATTAAACCAGGAAGCCCCTTTTGATCACCACTATTCAGCCCCCCGAAGCACCACTACCCACGCTTAAATTGTCTGACCTTCGGTGCCGAAAGCTAAAAAAAATTCCGGAGCATTTTCATGGTCCGGAAGTGATAGATTTATATAAAGAGATTAGGTAGATTCGTGTGAAGAGAAGGGTAGATTCATGTGAAGAAAAGGGTAGATTCATGTGAAAACTTCTATTAAAAAACTATGGCAAACGCCTCTGATGTACCCTCGGGCTTTGTTATTTGCAATTGATAATTTCCCCTGGCAGACTGAGGATTCCATTCTATGATTTCATTGCTACTGCCTTCTGTATGGAGGATCTGTTTTGAAATAATTACCTGTCCCAAAGGATTCAATAAACGGGCGTAGTAAATGCCTGCGGGCTGATGGGTCAGTTGAAGAGTAACATTTGCATTCACCGCAGGATTGGGATATACCTTCATTGAAGAAGCTGTTTTTTCTACCAGCACTTTTACAATCTGGGTAAGTGAAGTCTGCCCGTTAATATCCACAGAGCGGATGCGGTAATAATTGTAACCGGCGGCAGCCTGCTGATCCAGCCAGTTATAAACACCTGCGCCTCTAACAGTAGCAGCGGCAAGGGTTCCCACTTTTGAGAAGGTGTTACCATCCAGGGATTTTTCCACTTCATACTGCTTCAGGTTGCTCTCATTTTCCACTTTCCATTCCACAGCTATATCAGCATTTTTTTGCGTGGCTTTTACAGAAACAAAAGTTACCGGCAAAATGATTGTTGTTGCTGCCTTTTTAAATACTATGCTAAAGCGGTTGGCGGCATAAGCGCCAGGTATATTTTCAATCTTAAAATCAATAGTCGTTGTGCCGTCCAGTTCCAGAGGGGTACTGGTTTTCAGGTAAGCATCTTCCACCCAGCCTTCCAGCCCAGGAGCAGATAAATTTTTAGTAACAAACTCGTACCGGTAAGATTGCACCTTCACGGTAGTAAGATTAAATACAACGGTATCAGCTTCGGTAATGGTTTCTCTTCTTTCTATCGCCAGTATCTTTCCTCCTGATTTTATGGAAAGATTTTCAGAAGTGTTGGCTACTTTCCGGGCATCCATGCCGTCAACGGCACTGCTGTAATCATCACCATACTGAAGTAAGGCGCCATCGGCAAGAAAAGCGCTGCCATCAGGGTTTATTCCATATAAATTAGTGCGCAACTCCGAAGATTTGCTTTGGCTGCCCATAGGACGCATCAGTAATTTACTTCCGGATTGTTTAACGCTTTCAGTAAAACTAAGGGTACCTTCCGTTTTAGTAGCCTGCACAAAGAATGCCTGGCCGCTCTGGATATAATTATTAATACCTGAACCATAACTGCCGCCACCGGGAATTGCATAATAATTTCCATCAGATGAAAGATGTAAGGTTTGAAAACCTCCCAATCCGTACTGGCTTGCAGACCCTACTGTGAGCGCGGGATCCCAAACATAAAAGAATTCATCTAAGCCGGAAGTAGTAATTTTTCTTAAGTCAATAGCAGACGCATAAGGATTGCCCACGCACTCATAACTGTTTTTGTGAACGGTGATGGGTGTGGTAGCACCCGTTATCAGGTTTCCTTTGGTACGTAAAGTGGTATTACCCACATTAGGGAATGCCACATTTCTGTCGCCTCTTACAAAAAGCATATAGCCTCCCGGCCTGTAAACCTTGTCATTCGTATTGGTAATTCCTTTATAATTATTAGATACCTGGTCGTAATATTTTAAGGAAGGCGTGCCAGTGGTAAGGTCAAAGCCTGTGCCGCTGCCGGTGATCTGTGTACCAAAGCCATTCATCCCTCCACCCTTAACTCCGTTTTCCATCCAGCTATCCTTTATAGATTGCCCGTCGGTAGGGGTAGCTATCAACTGCCATGATTTACCATGCTGCCCGGCAACTGGTTTTTCCCAAATGTTTATAAAACGCTCTACTATAAACTGACCTGTAATTTTATTGTTAGTGCCAACTACTCCGATATTCGCTGTACCCGCTGCATTTGATTTAAGGGTAATATTATTGCCTGAATTCAATTTGGCATTTGCATTTCCGAAAGAAAGAGTACCCAGTATGTTGAGCGTGTCATTGGCTGCATTGGAAATCAAAAGACCATCAGTAGAAACATTGCTCACTACCAGGTTCTTTACCGATTTATCTTTAAAGATACTCCCTGATAAAGTCTGAGTGGTAGTGCCGTTAAATTCAAGGGTACCATTGGTAGCATCTAATGTGCCATTATTGGTGAGAGTGCCGGAAATTTGCAAAGTACTTTTCACCGTTAACGTGGCCCCCTCTTCAATAGTGATATTTTTAACTGAAAAGGTAGAATTTTGCATTACCGGATTATTTTGCGTGGCCGGAATAGTAACCGCCACATCGGGTTGAGGGGGAACACCAGTACACCAGTTAACTCCACTATTCCAATCCGTAGTTGCGCCGAGCCAGGTGTTAGTATTTCTCACTGTAACAACAATCGTTTTGCTTGTTAGGTAAGTATTAGCCTTAGCCTCACAGGTAATAGTGTAATCACCGGCAGTAGACGGTACAATAGAAACTGATGAACGTGTGTTGTCAGGAGTAAATAACCCCGATTGAGGTACTATAGACCATTTATAGGAATAATTTACTTCGGCACTGACTTTAAGTGGTGTCATGGCGACTGTGATAGTGCTTCCACTACAAACAGGTGAGTTAGAGGTAATATTATATTGAGGTAATCCACCCATCCCATTAAATTCTTCAAAAGAAAAATCTGCAACATTTGAATTATCGCTGGACACTGCTATAAGAGCCAGGCCTATGTACATTCTCTGTGAGGCATTCCCATTTCCGTAAGTTGGCTGAAGACCTCCTGTCGTTCCCTGATTATTAATTACAATTTGTGTACCCTCAGCAAATTTTAAATCATAGTTTCCAGCCCAAAAGATTTTACCCCCGGTACCATTTATTATTACACTGGTAAATTTGAGTAAGGATACGTTGGAAGTTAAATTGAGTGTACCATTAATAGTGAGCACACCGGATTCATTCGTAATGTTTTTGGCATCTACAGTCGTTCCTAATGCTATGGTATAATCTGCAAAAGCAGGCATTACCGAAAAGGCATTGAATAAACAAAAAAACAGAGAGGCTCTAATTGTGATTGTTTTAAAAAAGAATGAATTAATCTTCATAAAAAATTTTTAAACTTTGGGGTTAAAAAGTAATGAAGTAATTGCAAAGGATCGGGATTAAACATT
>JBDSOE010000017.1:0-9557 GCA_039915005.1 Ginsengibacter sp. | reverse complement strand
CGGCCATTTTAAACTGGATGGCGGGGCCATGTTTGGTGTGGTACCAAAAAGTATGTGGAAAAAATGGAACGCACCGGATGAAAATAATATGTGCAACTGGGCCATGCGCTGTATGCTTATTGAAGATAAAGGAAGACTGATCCTTATTGATAATGGCATGGGGAATAAGCAGGATGAAAAATTCTTCGGCTATTATTTTTTAAACGGAGAGGAAAGCCTGGAAAAATCTTTAAGGCAATATGGCTTTACCAAAGACCATATCACCGATGTTTTTTTGACTCATTTGCATTTTGATCATTGCGGCGGTTCTATTGAAAAAGTGAACGACCAGTTGGTGCCCGCATTTAAAAATGCCACTTACTGGAGTAATGAAAAACACTGGCAATGGGCTACCCAGCCTAATGACAGGGAAAAGGCCAGTTTTTTAAAAGAAAATATTTTACCCATACAAGAAAGCGGAAAATTAAAATTTATTGACACCAAAGAAGGAATTGAATTTGCTGAAAATATAAATATCCGTTTTGTAAGCGGGCATACTGAGTCCATGATGCTGCCGCAAATAAAGTACAAGGATAAAACCATTGTTTATGTAGCTGATCTTTTACCTTCCGTGGCGCACATACCCATACCTTATGTAATGGCTTATGATACCCGCCCGCTAAATACTCTACACGAAAAAAGATCATTTCTTACTGAAGCGCAACAAAAAGATTTTATTCTTTTTTTTGAACATGACCCTGAGATTGAATGCTGCAACCTGCAACTAACGGATAAGGGTGTACGCAGTAAAGAGACTTTTAAGTTGGAAGCAATAAGCAGAAATGAGAAATAACAAAGTAAATTCAATGAAGAAATTTGGGATACTCTCTTCCATATCAGGCATGGGCATCATCATCTATTTTTTTATTAAAGAACAATTTAAGGGTATCGTTCTTTCGCATAATGAAAACATGATTTTATCGTCTGCCTATTTTATGATAGCCATAGCTTTATTCATTTTTGCAAGAATCAACTACCTGGAAAAGAAAAAGTGAAAGAATGGGGAATTAGGAGTTAGTACATAGAACTGAAGAACAATTACCAGTTTTCAACATTAATAATTCCATTACCGGAAACTTATTAATGAGGTTAACGGATAGCGCAGGTTCTTGTAGCCCATCATATCTACTTTTATGGTCCCCACCGATATAGGGCTTTCGGCGCGGAGTAAAATATGATTGGGATCGTCACTGACCCACACATTCATTTTTTCGCCGCCTTCAAATATGCTTCCTTTTATAAGCAGGGGTTTAAATTTTATGGCTCTGAATTTTCCATATTTGGTTTTAATGTTTTCTTTTCCTTCATACTTCAAATAAAGATGAAAGATCTCATCATCCAGAAACATATCGAAAGGGATTTTGTCTCCTGGTTTGTATTTACTGAAATTGATATTACGGGCGTAGTAAACAGAACTTATCACATCCTGAATGCATGGGGTTATTTTAAAAACACCATTAGTGCTTACTGCCGTGCGGGTATTATGATTGAAGCTGACATTATTATAAATCTTTGAACCTCCTTCATCCACGTTTCTGATAAATTTTACGGGAAGCATGGTAGCCGTGTCAATATAAGATTCATACCTGTCCCGCACCTTATAAAAATTATCGAAGAATGAATAAGAATTACCGGTTCCCACGCAATGATATACCGGCTTCCCATTAAACTTTGTGAGAGAGGTGGTAAACTTTGCTTCTCCGGCGCCTACGTACATCCCAAGGGTAGTGTAATACACCTTCATGGTTATTTCTTCACCTGCTTGGAAAGAAGTATTGCGTACTCCACAGAACAAATCTTCATCTCCCTGGTTTATTGATGAAAACACTAAAATTAAAACGGTAATGATCGCCTTCAAACTAAATTATTTTTCTTTAAAAAATCTGATACTTAAAATTAAGAAGCTCCCTAATAAAGCAGGAATAAATAAATTGATAAACCAGATACCAAAAGTAGTGCCTATAATTCCAACAGTATTGGCGCTATAGATACTTAGAAGTTCCGTACTGAATTTACCACGAATACCAAGATCTGCAATGGCAAACGACGGAACTATCGCCAGCACCAAAAACAAGATACTTATGATCCAAAATCCATCCATCAATAAAATATGAACATTTAAAACCTGCAGTAACAATATATATTGTAGGACGAAAACAAGATAACGAAAGAACGAAAGAGATAACAGCCTTAACAATAATTTAGGAGTAAATTCTTCAAGCACATTAATATACTTAATGTATTTGGCCGTGGCCGGAATTTTTTCAACAAGCCTGGTAAGCCATGATAACCGAAAGAAAAACAAAATAAGCAAGGCGGTAAACAAGGATGAAATAAATAGTAAAATCTCGATCCAGAAAAAAGATAAGCCCATCACCTGGGTATGGCCTTCTCTCTGAAAAAATAACAGATAGACCAGTCCTCCACAGCCCAGTAACAATGTAGTAATTAACTGGCTCACACTTCCGGCAATGGATAAGGAAATAGCCTTGATGCGGCTCCCATCTTTCACGTATAAAATTCTGCCCCCATATTCTCCAATGCGGTTGGGCGTATTTATGGAAAGGGTAACGCCGCTCAGCACTGATTTATAAGCCGTAAAGAAGCTCATCTTTTGAACAGGCGTTATTAATATCTGCCATTTTCTTGCTTCAAAGCCCCAGTTAAAAAAGGTTAGGATGATGACTGTCCAAAATTTCCAGGCCTGCACGCCAAAAGGCGCTTCCTTAATTAAATCAATAGATTGATGAAGGTTTGGCTGTGATTTTATTTGCAGGTAAAGGGAATAGAACAACCAGGCACCGAGCAAAGGGGCAATAATATATTTGAATATTATTTTGATATTTTTGTTAGTGCGGATCATGTAGCTTTGAGCGGATACTGGGAAAATTCTTTTTTTTAAAGAAGTAAAAATAAACTTCAATTGCATACAACTTCAAAAATCATTTTGGGTATTGATCCCGGTACCGTGGTAATGGGCTATGGAATTATAGAAGTCTCGTCCAAAGGGGTAGCCTTAATTATGATGGATGTGCTCAGACTTTCCTCCAAAAATGACGCTTACGAAAAGCTGCAATTGATCCATAAAAAAGTAAGTGAATTATTAACCCATTATTGTCCTGATGAATTTGCCATTGAAGCGCCATTCTTTGGAAAGAATGTACAAAGCATGTTGAAGCTGGGCAGGGCGCAGGGTGTGGCCATTGCTGCGGCCATGCAGGCCGCTATCCCGGTTACGGAATATTCACCACGAAAAGTAAAACAATCCATTACCGGGAATGGGAATGCTGATAAATTGCAGGTTTTAAAAATGCTGCAGCGAATTGTGTGCTTTGATGAAAGCCCCAAATATTTAGACGCAACGGATGCGCTCGCAGTGGCCGTTTGCCATCATTTTCAACGAAATACTTTATTAGAGAATGCCACCAAAAAAAAGCTAAGCGGATGGAAAGATTTCATGGTGCAGCATCCCGGAAGAGTACAATGATTTTTGGCAGGAAAAAAGCCTTTGAATTTTTACGAAGCGATTAAGAGTAATTCATGAAGAAGAAAGTTTTTATTTTAATAAATACATTGGGAACAGGTGGGGCAGAAAGGGTGGTATCTCTTTTAGTGGCCAATTGGAAAGACCGGTACGACATTACCCTTGTTTTATTAACTGATCTTATTGAATATGATTTGCCTAAAAATATTTCTATTATTTGTTTAAATCAGCCTTTCATGGGCAATGGGTTTCTCACTACACTCAAGCTGCCATTGCTTGCCTGGCGCTACAAAAATCTTTGCAAAAAGAATGGGGCACAGGTAAGTCTTTCATTCTTAAAACGACCCAACTATATAAATTGCCTGGGCAAACTGATGGGCAATAAAGCTAAAATAATTATAAGCGAGAGAAGTTATTTTTCAGAATTTCTGAAAATAAATTCTCCTTTACAAAGGATACTTTCCAAATTTCTCACCAAAAAATTATATCCCCTCTCGGATAAAATTATAGTCAACTCAAAACTTATCCAGTCCGACCTGGAAACAAATTTCAATCTTCATTCTCAGTATAGTGTTATCAACAATCCGATGAACCTGGCGCTGATGGAGCAGTTGAGCAGGGAGGAAGTTGATTTCCCTGCTGGTGGAACTTTTAATTTTATTCATGTAGGAGCATTTAGAAAAGAAAAAAATCATAAAAATTTGGTGGAGGCATTTAGTAAAATCAAACATTTAAATGTAAGGTTGTTTCTTCTTGGTCACCGGTTTTTGGAAAAAGAATTAAAAGCGAAAGTGAAAGAAATGCAACTCGAATCACAGGTTGTCTTTTTAGGATTCGATACCAACCCTTTTAAATTCTTTTCAAAATGCGATTGCTTTGTTTTGCCTTCCGATTTTGAAGGATTTCCCAATTCTTTGGTGGAGGCCATGGCCGGAGGCCTACCCGTAATTTCAACAGACTGCAGGTCAGGCCCCCGGGAAATATTGGCGCCGGGCACAGATCCGGAAGCGAATGTAACAGACCATATCGAAATAGCGGAATTTGGAATTTTGGTGCCCGTAAAGAATCCGAAATTGTTAGCAGAAGCTATGGAATTGATGGTAAAAGACAAAGCACTTCATGACCTGCTGGGGCAAAAAGCCAGGATAAGATCTGCTGATTTTGAATCAGGTAAAATAATAGAGCAATTTGTAACAGTGATAGAAACTGTGTAATAATTTAATCGTAGCTTTAGTTTCTTATTTAATTTCTTTTTTCTTACAATTTTATTAAAAAAAAACACGTTGTGAGATAGTAATAATCCCGAGATGAAAAACCAATCTTCCAGTGCCAATTCTTTTTCCAATTTAACCCGGGAAACCTCTCAGCAGCCCCGTCTTATCAACTTTCCAAAAATCGGTAAAACCCTCGAAGGTTATATTTCCGTGGCGGAAAATGATACGCTGCCCTTTGAAGTAAAACGGGTTTACTGGACTTATTTCACGCCTGAAAGTATTAAGAGGGGCGGCCATGCTCATCATCACCTGGAACAAATATTGGTAGCAGTGGCAGGTAAAATAATTGTTACCACCCAAATGCCCGGCGAAAAGAAGCAGCATTTTATTTTAGAAACTGCTGACCAGGGAATATTTTTACCTACCTATTGCTGGCATATTATGCAGTACAGCCATAACTCTGTTCAAATGTGTATTGCCAGCATGGCGTATGAAGAGAGTGATTATATAAGAGATTATGAAGAATTTAAAAGATTAGCATGAAAATTCATCCATTAGCTGATGTACAATCTTCTCAAATAGGCGAAGGGACTATCGTGTGGCAATTTTCCGTTATCCTGCCAGGAGCTGTTATCGGCAAAAATTGCAATGTCAATTGCCACACATTTTTAGAGAATGATGTAGTCATTGGTGATGAAGTAACTGTAAAATCAGGGGTATATCTCTGGGACGGTATTCGTATTGCTGATAATGTTTTTATTGGGCCGAATGCAACTTTTGTAAATGATAAATATCCAAGATCAAAAAAGTATCCTATAAAATTTCAGCAAACAATAATAAATAAAGGGGCATCAATAGGCGCCAATGCCACAATTCTCAGTGGAATTAGCATTGGAGAATTTGCAATGATAGGCGCAGGAAGCGTTGTTACAAAAGACGTGGAGCCATACACTTTAGTTTATGGGAATCCCGCAAAAGTTATCGGAAAAGTTGATGAAAACGGCACTATAATAAATGATTGAATTCTTAAACATAAAGAAGATAACCCGAAGGGATAAAGAGGATCTAATGCATGCTTTGGAAAGTGTTTTAGATTCTGGTTGGTTTATCTTAGGAGAAAAAGAAAAAACATTTGAAAAAGAATTTGCAACCTTCTGTGGCGCTAAAAATTGTATTGGAGTGGCCAATGGGTTAGACGCATTAATTTTAATATTAGAAGGCTACAAGCAATCAGGCTTTATGAAAGATGGTGATGAAGTAATAGTTCCTTCCAATACTTACATTGCCAGTATCCTTGCCGTTTCAAGAGCAGGGCTCACACCGGTTTTGGTGGAGCCTGATATCAATAGGTATTTGATAGATGAAAATTTAATTGAGGAAAAAATCACTTCAAAAACGCGGGCCATATTACCTGTTCATTTGTACGGCAGACTTTGCAACATGGATGCGATAAATAAAATTGCTAAAAAGCACAACCTGAAAGTGATTGAAGATTGTGCGCAATCTCATGGTGCAAAAATAAATGGGATTTCATGTGGCCATCTCGGCGATGCGGCAGGATTTAGTTTCTATCCGGGAAAAAACCTTGGCGCTCTCGGTGATGGTGGTGCAGTTACCACCAATGATGATGAACTGGCACAAACCATAACTGCTTTACGAAACTATGGATCTCATAAAAAATATGAAAACCTTTACCAGGGAATGAATAGCCGGCTCGATGAAATGCAGGCGGCATTTTTATCAGTAAAATTAAAAAGATTAGACAACGATAACCAGGTAAGAAGAAAAGTAGCTCAATACTACATTGACCATATCAATGATGAGTTTATACGGTTGCCCTACAAACGAAAAACCAATGTCCTAAATTCTGAAGATCATGTATGGCATATATTCGCAGTTAGAGTAGCCAACAGAGAAAAGTTTCAAAAATATTTGTTGGAAAATGGAATACAAACGGTAATTCATTATCCGGTTCCACCACACAAACAGCAGGCTTATGCAGAATGGAATAATGACAGCTACCCTATTTCAGAAAGAATTCATGAGCAAATTATTTCATTGCCTATAAGCCCTGTCATGAAACAGGAAGATGTTGAAACTATTTGCCAGGTTATAAATTCATATGCACCGTGAATTTAATAAAAACAAGTTTTTATACTTCCATATCTACGGCTATTAATTTTCTAAGTGGATTTATAGTGGTGAAAGTGGTAGCTGTAAAAATAGGTCCGGAGGGCATTGCTTTGGTAGGTCAGTTTCAAAATACCACGGCCATCTTAACCATGCTGGCCACTGCTGCCATTACCGCAGGCGTTGTAAAATATCTTGCAGAGTTTAAAGATGACCCGGTTAAAAGCCGGCAAATAATTAATACTGCCTTTCTCATAGTATTTTTCAGTTCGCTCATTATCTCATTATTTGTGATGAGTACCAGCGGGTATTTATCTGAGGCAGCTTTTAAGTCAAAAGATTTTTGGATCGTATATTTTTTGTTCGGGCTTTTTACAATGGCCATTTCATTTAATGGATTGTTTTCGGCCATTTTAAACGGATTAAAAGAGATCAGAAAATTCACCATCATCAATATATGTTCTTCGCTAATTGGAGTGTTTATAACTGTTTTTGCTGCTTATGTATTCGGTCTGGAAGGAGTGCTTATTGCCAGTACAGCAACAGCCGTTATTATTTTTGTGATCAATATTTACATCTTTGACAAATTGGGAATTAAATGGAGGCCCGATTTTAAATCATGGGATAAGCGCACCGTAAAAATGCTTTCAGCATTCACGCTAATGGCTATGATTAGTGGTTTTTTAGTGCCTGCCATGCAAATATTAGTACGCGACAGGATCATACTTCAATTCTCTGTAGCGGATGCAGGTTACTGGCAGGCAGTTACAAAAATTTCTGATTATTATCTGGGATTTATTACTTCCGTATTGGGAGTGTATTACATGCCAAGGCTATCAGAAATAAATAGTAAGGCCGAATTAAGAAATGAAATTGCAAAAGGCTATAAAATTATTTTACCGGTAGTAGGTACTGTCGCTTTTTTAATCTGGTTGTTAAAAGATTTCATCATCCATATTTTATTTACGCCTGAATTTTTGCCAATGAAACCTTTATTCACTTATCAATTGCTGGGCGATTTTTTTAAAATTGGAAGTTGGCTCCTTGCCTACCTTATGCTGGCAAAAGCCATGACCAAAATTTTCATTACCACAGAAATCATTTTCGCCGCTTCTTATGTAGCTTTATCTTATTACTTTATGAACCATTATGGAATAATAGGAGCTACTTATTCGTTTTGTATTAATTATGGATTGTATTGGATATTGATGTGGATAATAATGAGAAGAAAAATATAGTTTAGTTATGCGATATTGCTTTTACTCGGTTTACCAGAATATTAAAGGTGGATATACCACCTTACTACTCACATTAATCAAGGAGTTAAACCGGCAGAAATATGAAGTCGTATTGTTTAACTTTTTAGATGGGCTTATTGTAAGGGAATTAGAGAAAGAGGGAATAAAAATTAACGTAATTGACCTGAAAACCGTTGACTGGAAAGAGATAGATCAGCATATATTCCCTACTGATATTTTTATTGTACCAAAGTTTATTGAAGAATTCCGACATTTATTTAAGGTTAATCCACGAGTTATTTACTACGATATCAATGATTTTATTTGCCGGATAAGTGATTATAAGTTTGGAATCCGCCTTCCTTCTCTGGGTAAAAAACTCATACAAAAAATGATTGCGTCTAAAAGCCTTTTGTTTATGGATGACACAGGTGTATTTAATTTAAAGAATGAGTTTTCTTTAAATGTTGAAAAGCCGCAGCTTTTGCCAATACCCATTGCAGTTTGTAATCAAAATAAATATTCGGGACGAGCTTCTTTATCCTCAGAACAAATAAAATTGACTTATATCGGAAGAAGCGTGATATGGAAAATGAATCCTTTGAAAAAGATACTTAAAGATTGTGTTAATCTCAATATTAAAAAGAAGATTATATTTTCAATAGTGGTGGATGATCTTAAAAATTTCAGGGAGTTTATAAAATTGGAAAATTTCATAAAAAATGAATACCTGAGCATTAATGTAATTGAAAATATACCCCCTTCCCGTATTGAGGATTTTCTTCTGCAAAAATCTGACATCCATTTCGCAATGGGGACTGCGGCTTTAGAGGCCGCCAGGCTCGGTATCCCTACAATTTTAGTTGATTATTCATCAAAAGAATTTAATAAAAACTACTCCTATAACTGGTTATATAATACGGTGAATTACAGTCTTGGAAGAAATCTTGAAAAGATACCAGCCCGCACAGGGGTTTCATTAGAAAATTTAATAGGAGAGTTTTTCCGCTCTCCCGAAAAAATGAAAATAGAGTCTCAGAAATCTTATCAGTATGCGATGGACAATCATTCTGTAAGTGAAATAGTTTCCCAGTTAACAACGATTTGTGAACAAGCCACATTCAGGTTAAATGACGCAAGGCCTTATATTCCCTATTACTTCAAATTTCATTTATTCAGCAAGAAAATTTTTAAACTAAAAATCAAACAAGGAATAATATGAAAAAAAATCTTCTTCATTCTATTGCGAATCATGGTCGCGGAGCAACAGAAACCATGCTCGTTACGAACATCAACAGAATTTACATGATTTTTATTTTGAATCACAAAAAAAACTGAATTAGTTTGCCTGACCTAAAAAAAGCTTTAAAAAAAATATACAAAACAATTCCTTTCAAAAGACGTCTGTTTTCATTACTGAAAAAAGTATGGTCTCCTCCGGAATCCATTTAT
>JBDSOE010000183.1:0-15192 GCA_039915005.1 Ginsengibacter sp. | reverse complement strand
TCCGTCTTTTTCACTTACCCATAAAAATTGCTTTCCATTATTCATCCAATCCCATCCAATTGGATCATCATCATTCCAGCGCGATTTTATATCAATAAATGCATCGTCTTTTTCTGTATAAAAATTGTGTGCAGTTCCGGAATTTATATCACAATAAAAAAGTGTACTCTCATTTTGTTTGCGATTCAATTGCTGTAATACAATTTCATTGGAATTATATGCCCACTCCATCCTGGGGATATAATGTTGTTGCGGGTCTCCGGGTACATTCATCCATTTTATGTTCGCATCATCTACTGTTACAATTCCTATGCGTACCGGTGAAGGAGCCTCACCCACTTTTGGATATTCTACTGGAATAATTTTTGAATAGGGCGAATCAGTAGTATTCAGCATAAAATAATCGCGTACTTTTCTTGCATCCACTTGCCAAAAGGCAATCTTTTTGCTGTCAGGGCTCCAGCGAAAGCCATCCCTGCAGCCAAATTCTTCTTCATACACCCAATCGAAAGTTCCGTTGATTAATTTTCGTGTGCCCTCCACCGTTAGTTGTGTTATTTTATGAGAAGAAATATCTTCTGAATAAATATTATGACCACTTACATAAGCTGCCTTTTTACCGTCGGGCGACATCTTAGCATACATTAATGATTGGGAAGGGAGCGTTTTTCCCAGTTGAAATAATTTGTTATTCGATACATCCAAAATCCAATAATCGCCACGTGTATTGTATCTCCACACTTTTGCAGTATTGGTAAAAATCAATAATGTTTTATAATCAGAGGAGAAACTATAAATATTGAAGTTAAGTGGCCTGTTGGCGCCTGCCGGTACTAATTGTTCTGCGCTTACCAAGATTGTTTCTGTTTTGGTTTTTATATCTGTCCTTACAATATCGCCCCCCTTTATCATCAGGGTAGCATTGCCGTCAGTTGTCCAGTTTATTTTATTAGCCCTAAACTGGGAAAAGGAATTAAATGAACAAAAAGAAATAATAATGATTAATAAAAAGCTACGAAATTTACGGGTCATGCTTAAAAATTTTTAGCGGCAAAAATACGCAAACACATCTACCCCTACTAATCTCTAAAAGAAATAAATACATTTGTGTATGGCAGAAAATGAAAAATTAAGGATAGATAAATATTTATGGGCAATCCGCATTTTCAAGACACGAAGCCTGGCTGCCGATGCCTGCAACAATGGAAAAGTAAAGTCAAAAGGAGCGAATGTAAAACCTTCAAAAACAGTAGCTATTGGCGACCAGTACGAAATAAAAACACAAGCAAAGAAATGGGTGATTGAAGTAACTTCCATACAACATAGCCGCCAGAAATATGAAGAAGCCATTAAACATTATATTGACAATTCCCCGGAAGAAAAAAAAGAAAACATACAATCCAGCGCCTTTATTTTTAATACCGGAAAAAGACAAAGCAAGCAGGGCCGCCCTACCAAAAAAGAAAAGAGGAAGCTTGATGATTTGTGGGAATAGGGATTACGAGTTGGGGAATATGAACTAAGAACTTTGTTACAATACATAATCCATAACTATTCCACCTTCATATCAAAAGCCTCCTTTGCTTCATTGGCTTGTTTTTCAATTCCCAGGTAATTCCATTTAATTCCCTTAATATATTTTTTAAAAACGGCAGTCATGTCAGCAGGCGTTATCTTTTGAATCTTACCAATAAATTCTTCATCCATTTTCCAGTTACCTAATATTTCAGATTTTCCTAAAGAGCCGGCTATGGCATCAGTGCTTTCTTCCTTCATATAATTCGATGTAATCAGGAGATTTCTGATGGCGTTAAATTCTTTTTGAGAAAACCCTTTTGTTTTTAACCTGTTGATTTCATTGACCATCACTTCCGCTGAAGCTTTCGGATCAGTGGTGCTTACATACATATAATTGTAAGGCATTTTGAGCCTTATTGGAACTGCATAGGGAGCGTACGACAGATTTCTCTTTGTTCTTATCTCTGTAAAAAGATTATCGCTGAAGGCGCTGACAGCGAGGCGATTGGCAGCATAATCATTGGAGGTAAATAATGGAGCATTCATTACTCCAATAATATAATTGGTAGCCAACTGGCGCGGCTCTATATTCAAAGAATTAGCGACTATTTCAGGGATATGATACTCATACTTTTTGTAAGGTTTTGCAGGTAGATTACCCAATGCCCGTTTTATTTTATTAGTGATCAGTTGTTTTGAAATTTTACCAACTACCACAATAAATATTCGGTTCTTGTTTAGTAATGTATTGAAATAATAATCCTTTAATTCCCGGGCAGAAATGTTATTTACTGTATTAATTTCTCCTTCCGGATTGGTTGCATAAGAAGTGCCTTTAAAAGTATTTTCAACAGCCATTTTTAAAACTTTACTGTCGGGGTCTGCATCAGCGTTTTTAATCCCTGCCAATATTTTTTGCTTTAAGAGTTCATAATCATTTTCATTAAAGGTGGGATTTTTCACAGCAGCGCTAAGAAGATCCCAGCCTTCATTAAAATATTTGCTGATACAGTTAAGGCTGATTACTCCATAATCATAAGTGGATCTACCCGATACACTGATACCAAACTTATCCGCTTTATCTTTAAAAGCATCTTTTGAATACAATTTGGTGCCGCATTCAGGCGCACCGGCAAGTGCCAGATTTTCTATTCCTGCTTGGTCTTCACTATAATTGGTAACGCCGCCTTTATAATAAATGCTCACATTAATGATATCCTTAACGGTTGGTTTCATAATTACAGTAATGCCATCTACAACAAATTTTTGCGCAGCACTTTGTGCAAAAGTTGACTGGCTGAATAAAAAGAGGAAGGCAGTAAAAGATGAAGAAATAAAACGTTTCATAATTATTTTTTAAAAGTAAATTAATTGGCTTTGAAAAAGGTTTCAGGTTTGAATTCCTGATCCATCTGGGGGCTCACTAATATCCCTGCACAATAAGGTTTGCCTTTTATGTATTTGCGTACATAATCCTGAATATCTGCTCTGGAAACTTTTTTCAAATTATTGATGTAATTAAAATAATAATCAAACGATGCGGAACACCACCAGAAAGAAACGGTATGAACATAATCTGATGTAATTTCCTGCCCTCTTACATCTTCTATCTCCAATTTCCTTTTAGCGGTTTCTAATTGTTCATCCGTAAAGTAATCATCATTGTCCATCTGGTTTACCTGGTTCCTCATTTCTTCAAAACACTCTTTTACTTTAGCAGGATTAGGTATCGCTATTAAAGAAATAGGTCCTACATGCTTTTTAGTAGAATAATTAAACTGAACCTGCAAAGCCAGACCCGATTCCAATAAGGCTTTACTTAGCTTTGAAGAATTCTGGCTGAGAATAAAAGAAAAAACATCAGCGGCGTAAGTAGCCGGTATATCGTTACGCGTGTCAGGCCCCATCCAGTTAAATAAGATCATCGGAACTTTTATATTTTCAGATCGAACTATAAAATAATCCGTTTTTTCCAATGGCTTAAATTCCGGAATGGGATATTTTTCAAAAGGATCGAAACCTGAAGGTTTCCAGCTTCCCATTATATTTTCTACTTGTTTAAAAACGTCGGCATGGGTTACATCACCGGCAACAGTAAGCAGGGAATTATTGGGCCAATAATATTTATTTTTAATTGCTTCCATTTTAGCCGGGGTGGCAGTTAGAATCACTTCATGATTGCCTATCACATTCTTTCTGCTGTACAAATCACCCCATAAATGATGGTTCATGGTATCAAATAAAGCAAAATAGGGATTGGATTCATTTCTCTGAAATTCACCATCCACTACCACATTTTCTTTTCTCATTTCTGCTGTATCAAATTTTGGATATTGAATGGCGGAATTCATAAACTGCAAACCTTTTGTCAGATTAAATTTGGGTAAAGTGAAAAAATAATTTACCCTTTCTTCTGATGTGGTGCCATTAAAACTTATTCCCAGCGCTTTTATTCTATCCATAAAAGCTTCCTGGCTGGGGTAATCTTTATTGGCCTTAAAAAACATGTGTTCGTATAAATGGCTAAGCCCATTGAATTCGGGTGATTCAGTATAAGAACCATTTTTAGCGGCTATTTCAATAGTTGCCAGCGGTACACTATGGTCTTCAATAACCAATACCTGCAAACCATTAGGCAGTGTTTTTAAGAAAAAGTTGGAAGGCAGGGAAGACTGGGAAAAGCCAGCGAAAACAATTAACAGTAAAGCGGAAAGGAAAAAGTATTTTTTTAGCATAAAAAGAGTTTGAGAAAGAATTGATAAACCAAATTTATATTATTTATGAAATTAATTTATTTTTTATAATAACCATTCTCCTAAACTATAATTCAGTTGAAACTTAAATATAAAATAAAGCTTTTGGAAGCAGGGTCTTGAACAGGCTGTCTTATTCTACTATTACGTTTATTCTTTTTTCATCTTTGGGTAATACTGAATCCACCTCCCAGGTTCGTACCAGGTAAAAATGAAGAGTGGCAGTCCCTTTTTTTAGGGCAGTTACCGTAAACATTTCATCGGATGACCATCCCGACGGCATGGGGGAAATATTATTTTTCAGGGGCTGGGTACTTCGTTCTACAGACACTATATCTTTTGGGAAAATTTCGTATTGCCATTCGTAACCGGCCGCCCCTCTCCCTTTTAAAGTAACCTCAAAAGAATCATTATTTTTTAGTTTTCTTGTTTCCATAAATCCTTAAAAAATCTTACTTCTTTAATAAGGTTCAACATGAGTGTCAATATAAAGTGGTTGCAAAAAATCATCCAAAAAATACCATGTATGTTTCTTTCTTTTTTTTAAACAGTCTTTCCTTTATTTTTTTGCAGGGCGTCCTTCGATGGTTCTCACGGTCCAGAAATCTGATGCTTGCCGGCTGGTGGCATAGGCAAAAGGCATGTAGAAATAGCCACTTATTCCCCACTCTTTACCCCAGGAATTTCTTACTAAAAAAGCCTGTTTGGTATTATCATATCCCACCGCCAGGACTGCATGGCCACCCACCATTCTTTCCTTAGAAATATCCGGCATAGGCATAATACCTGTACGTTTAACAACCGCTGACATAAAGCTTTCATATACGCTAAATCCAAAAGCGAATGGATAGCCTTCGGCCAGGCAGCCTTGTAATATCGTCAGATTGTTTTGTAATCGTTGATAAGTCAGTATCTGATTATCCAAAGCGTGCTGATAACAAATGGACGGTGGCTTTTGCGTAAACTTAGCTCCGGAACTGTTGTCATCATCATATTTCCATTCGGCTTCCTTACACATTCCTTGCTTATTCATTGACTTTACTACATCTCTTAAAAAGGCACCGCTATCAGAATTTTCAGTGTGAATCAGCACTCTAGAATTGTAATAAAGAAAAAGACGCGATGGAATCCAGATGGTTTTTTTCTGAATCTTTTGCGCTACCTGAAATGCGGCGCCACCTGCATTTGCCGTACAACTTCCCAGCCCTCCCTGATTGTAAACCCGCGGGCACAATTTTTTCAGATCCACTTTTTGGGGGAGATTTTGCATCACCTTTAATGGCGCTGCATAAGCAAAGTCCCTCGCATCAGGAATGTCGGGTAACCAGCCCATTTTGTAATTATCCGCATCTACTAATTTTTTTGTTTTTGCCATGATAGTAAGTTTTAAAATAATAAATAATAAGATGAAAACTTAACCTTAATTATGCCTTAACTAATGAAAGCTAAAAGAAAGGTATTCTCAGGATATATCTTCAGGCAGCTCAATTTTGCGACCGTAGTAACGAAACCTCTACAAATAATATCGGTTCATTTAAAAAATTATAATGAAAAATAAAGCCTTCCTAACCCACTTTAAGGACAAATGATTAAATGGCTGTAGAAAATTAATAGTAGGTAGAAATGCTTAGATAAATGGAGAAAAAAGATTTAATTTTCTCACGAAGCCTGATGGAAGAAAACTGATAACTAAAACTCTGGGGTTAAATAACTTTTATATATATCTCCAAATTGATAAAATGAAATGATTCAATAAGGCATCAAAAACAGAACATGTTACTTCTGCGCTTGCTCTCTTGTGCCCAATGATTACAGGTAAAGAAAAATTCCTCCAAAAGATTTAAAGAAGAAAACAATTTCATTCCTTTTTTTATATGACTCAGGTTTAAATAAAAAATCCTTCCCATAACTAAATGAGAAGGATTTCAAAATAAGCTGGTATAAAGAGATACTAATAATCTTTGTTGTATCCACCGCCGCTGCTTCTGCCGCCGCCGTAGCCACCACCGCTCTTCTTGTAGCCACCGCCGCCACTTCCGTAGCCACCGCCACTGCTTCTGCCACCGCCGTAGCCACCGCCACTGCTTCTACCGCCACCATATCCGCCGCCACCGCTTTTCTTGTAGCCACCGCCTTCAGGACGTGGTTGAGATTCGTTAACGATTAATTTCCGGCCTTGAACTTCACTTTCGTTTAAAGTAGCGATAGCAGTTTTAGCTGCTTCATCGTCTTCCATTTCTACGAAACCAAAGCCTTTACTACGACCCGTGTTTTTTTCTTTAAGAATTTTTGCGCTTGTAACAGTACCGTACTGACTGAATAAGCTACTTAAATCGTCATCAGTCATTGACCAACTAAGATTACCTACATAAATGTTCATTGTAAAACTTTTTTTTTAATAAATATTGTAACAATTAATGAAATTAGTAGCTACAATGAACTGAAGAAACCTATAGAAAAGTGACACATCAGCCAAAAGAAAAACAAACTAAACCCATTAACAAAGAATAAAGGTAATCTTTTCTTTGAAAATAAGTAATTTTTAAAAATATTTTTTTCATTGGCAGATTTTCTCAACCGTTATCAAAAAGGTTGTATTTTTTTAAAGCTACAAAAATGACAACCAACAAAAAAACCCTGCCAAAAAGCAGGGTTTTAAATATTATAGCCAATAATTTATTCAGCAATAACTTCAAAGTCCACTTCAATTTCATGGCCTTTGCCAAAATCAATTCTTGCTTTGTAATTACCCAATTCTTTTATATCATCAATGATCGTAATCCGGCGCCGATCTATCTCATATCCTCTTTGTTCACGGATGGCTCTTGCAATCTGGACAGAAGTAACGCGTCCGAATATCTTTCCGGTAGTACCAGTTTTGGCCCCAATTTTCAATGGGCCTTCCTGCAACACGCTAACTACGCTATTAATTTCTGCAAGAAGTTTTTCTTCCTTCTTAACTATTTGTTTTCTGCGTTCTTCCAGCATCTTCAAATTAGAAGAATTGGCTTCCACAGCCAGTTTATGGGGAATCAAATAGTTACGACCGTAACCGTCTTTTACAGTAACCAATTCGTGAGCGCCTCCTAAATTGTTTACGTCTTGTATTAATATTACCTGCATCTTGTTTGCATTTTTACCCAATTCCGAAGTTCTATCCTCTGGGATTAGTGGTTTTCAGGAACTTTCTCCCGATGTTTATCAGTATTAGGGTGGTGAAAAAAATTATTTCATGAGATCTGTAACATAAGGAAGAATAGCCATTTGGCGTGCTTTCTTCACGGCTTCACTTACTTTACGTTGGTATTTAAGTGAATTGCCAGAGATGCGGCGCGGTAATAACTTACCCTGTTCGTTCAGAAACTTTTTCAAAAAATCGCCATCTTTATAATCAATATATTTGATGCCTAATTTTTTAAAACGGCAATATTTCTTGGGCCGCTTTTCAGCTTTTATCGCTGTCAGATATTTAATTTCATTTGGCTTAGCCATTGGATACCTCCGCTTTTTCGTTTCCTGTAGGTACGCCTCTTCTCTTTTTTGTATTGTACTCAACGGCGTATTTGTCGAGTGCAGTGAACATGTGACGAAGTACTGATTCATCACGCAAAAGCTGTGTTTTCAGCTTTTCATTGAAGTCGGATGGCGCTTGGTATTCCAAAACCCAGTATAAACCAGTGGTTTTTTTCCGGATCGGATACGCCAGTGATTTTAGTCCCCAGGCATTTTCGTGCACAGCCTCTCCTCCGTTCTCAGTAAGGAACGAAGTGAATTTTTTCTGAGCGGTTTTATATTCCTCCTCAGAAAGCACAGGGGTAAAAATCACCATCAATTCGTAATTTTGCATTTACATTGTTTTTGATTGCTTTTCAGGCAACCGGTGATTAAAATATTAATTCGGGCTGCAAAATTAAGGTATTTTACTTTCTTATAAAAAGAAATAAAATGGCTAATAAAACTATAAATAAATATCTGTCTTTTACATTCTGTTGGTTCAAAAATGGTTGAATACAAATATATATGATCAGAAAAATAAGGCTGATAATTCTTTATGAAAGCGCTTATAGTAGGGAAAATCAAAATAAAGTAATGAAAAAAGCCCATCAAATAGTTGAATGACGGGCTAAAGAATTTGTAAATATTTTTGAACTAATCTTACTTTTGAAGAGATTGAATACCCCTTGTAAGCTTACTTTTTAAGTTGGCAGCTTTATTTTTATGAATGATACCACGTTTTGCTAATTTATCGATCCGCGAAGTGATATCGGACAACTTTTCGGTAGCGGCAGCTTTATTATCAATTACCTTAAAATCACGTATTGCATTGCGGGTAGTTTTCCCCTGGTAGCGGTTACGTTCATTTCTTGTAGCACTTTGACGTACACTTTTCTTCGTTGCTGAATGGTTTGCCATTAAATAATTTTTTGGGGTGCAAAGATAGTAATTATCCTCAAAGAAAAATAGCTATCTTTTATTTTCTTGGAAATTTTATGGATTAGCGTCTTTTGTAGTGGCTTGAGGCAGGCAATTTTTGACAAATTTCAAGCAATCTATCCCTGTAATTTCTAAAGTTGTAAATTCGCTTTTATCTAATATGGAAAAATTTATCGTTTCAGCACGTAAGTACCGCCCTCAAAATTTCAGCACCGTTGTGGGACAGTTGCACATTACCACTACCTTAAAAAATGCCATTAAAAATAATCAGTTGGCACACGCATTTTTGTTTTGTGGCCCGCGAGGGGTGGGCAAAACAACCTGTGCCAGAATTTTGGCAAAGACCATTAATTGTGAGAACAGAACTGAAGAAGGTGAAGCCTGTAATGTGTGTCCTTCATGTGTTTCCTTTGATAACGGAACTTCTCTGAACATTCATGAACTGGATGCCGCCAGTAATAATTCCGTTGATGATATCCGCGCTTTGGTTGACCAGGTAAGATTTGCGCCGCAAGCCGGCAAATATAAAGTGTACATTGTGGATGAAGTTCATATGCTAAGTGCGTCGGCCTTCAACGCGTTTTTAAAAACGCTGGAAGAGCCGCCGCCATTTGCCATATTTATTTTGGCAACCACAGAGAAACATAAAATATTACCCACCATTCTTTCCCGCTGCCAGATATTCGATTTCAAACGGATCACCAATCATGATACCGTGGAGCACTTGCGCGAGATTTGCGAGAAGGAAAGTATAAAAGCAGAGAAAACTGCGCTGCATATTATTGCACAAAAAAGCGAGGGTTGCCTCAGGGATTCATTAAGTATTTTGGATAAAATAGTAAGCTTCACTAATGGAGAACTTACTTATGCCAATACGCTTGAGCATCTGAATATTCTTGATGAGGATTATTATTTCAGGTTGATGGAAGCCATGCAATCGCAGACCCTTAGCGATGCCATTCTGCTGTACGATGAAATAAACCGTAAGGGTTTTGAAGGCGATCTGGTGTTGAATGGCTTTGCAGAATTCTTAAGAAATTTATTGGTAAGTAAAGATGCCAAAGTGGCTATGCTGCTTGAAGTATCCGAAGGTTTTAAACAACGCTATCTTGATGCAGCTTCTAAAATTGAAACAAACTGGCTATTGAGCGCGTTGAATATTTTAAATGAATCCGAAATTAATTTCCGGCAGGCAAAAAATAAACGCCTGCATGTGGAACTCACTCTTATAAAACTCTGTTATCTGAACCAGGCATTGGAACTGGTAAATGACAAGGGACAGTTAAGTAAAAAAAAACTGGTTGAAAGTATAAAACCCATTTCGTTCAGGGCGCTAATACCGGTAGCGGAAAAAGCAAAGACTGAAGTGCCATCTTCCGTTTTATTAAAGGAAAATAAAATTACCAATAAACCGTCAGGTACTGTCAATAGCGTGACTTCAAAAAAGGATGAGGCCGTGTTGGTTATTGAAAAGGAAGTAATGAAGCCTGTGCAGCCAAAAGCAGTTCCAGACAATACCTCTGTTGTAAAGCCAAAGCCGCTCACAAGACTTTCCAAACTGGGCTCGCTGAAAGAAATAAGAGAAAAAGTAGCGCTTGAAAACAGGAACCATCATGTTATAGAGCTTAATGAAGAGGAATTGTATGTAGCCTGGGGGCTTTATATTGATGAATTGGTTGCGAATAAAAATCATTCCGCGGTTTCCAATTTCAGGCAGGCGAAATTAGAGATTGTGGATGAAAATTGTATTGAGATCATCACCGACAATAATCTGCAACAAAAATTTATTGAAGTAGAAAGGGGCGCATTAATTACCCATCTTCAATCACATTTTAATAATCGTTTTCTTACTTATAAAGTTATACTGGTGGAAAACGAAAATAAAAATGATTCACGCGAGGAGCATTTATCTACAAGGCAGCAATATTTAAAGGTCATAGAAGAGTATCCGCTGGTAAAGCAATTGAAAGATACTTTAGGCCTGCAACTGGATTATTAGAGATAACAGGTCTTTATTTCCCCGTGTCGCGACGTATGCTTTTCACATTAGCCAATTAACTTTACATTTGCCCTTCATGTCAATAAACATCACCAACCTTACAAAGATTTATGGTAATCAGAAAGCAGTAAATAATATTTCATTTACTGCTGGAGATAATGAAATTGTTGGCTTTCTGGGGCCAAATGGAGCGGGGAAATCCACCACTATGAAAATGATTACCGGTTACCTGCAGGCCAGTTCCGGTAAGGTTTCTGTAAATAAAATTGATGTAAACACTCATCCGATAGAGGCAAAGAAACAAATGGGTTATCTGCCCGAAGGAAATCCGCTTTACTATGAAATGTACGTTAGGGAATACTTTGAATTTATGGCGTGCCTGCACCAAATAAACCCGGTAAAAAAAAGAATTGAAGAGGTAATAGACCTCACAGGATTGCGGTTGGAAAGCAATAAAAAGATCGGACAGTTAAGCAAAGGCTACAAGCAAAGAGTGGGGCTGGCAGCCGCTTTGATCCATAACCCCAAAGTGCTGATTCTGGATGAGCCTACCAGTGGCCTGGATCCTAACCAGATCGTAGAAATAAGACAGCTTATAAAAGATCTGGGAAAAAATAAAACCGTCCTTTTTTCATCCCACATTTTGCAGGAAGTAGAAAGCGTTTGCGACCGGGTAATTATTATTAACAAAGGATCCATTGTTGCCGATGATACTTTGTACAATTTGCAAACTTCCCATAAAAATGTTCATGTAGTGGTAGTACAATTTGGGAAAAAAATTGACATCAGTTTATTAAACGTTTTGGAAGGTGTTGAAAAAGTGAATGAAGAAAACGATCGATTTTTCATTCAGACTTCCGATGCCGAAAAGATAAAAAAACTTTTACTGGAATTTAGTTTACAAAATAACCTCGATATACTTTCTTTGCAAAGTAAGGGCACAAGCCTGGAAGAGGTATTCAGGAATCTGACAGCGCATTGAATGAAAATGAAAAATGTGTTTCGGGTGCAACTGAATTACAGCATTGGTAAATAAAAATTAAATTTGGCGGAAATAAGTATAAGATCGTATGAAAGATAAGGTAAAGATTTTGTAGTTAGTGGAGTAAAAACACCTCGGGAAACAACAAGAAAATTATTAGATAAATAAATCAGTAAAAAAACAATAAAATACAAAAATGAGTTACATCGCAAGCATTCAGGCCCGGCAAATTTTAGACAGCCGTGGCAACCCAACAGTGGAAGTGGATATTCTTACAGAGAATGAATTTCTCGGCAGAGCCGCTGTTCCGTCGGGAGCCAGTACTGGTATTCATGAAGCCATGGAGCTTCGTGATGACGATAAAAAAATATACAATGGTAAAGGTGTGCTGAAGGCAGTAAATAATGTGAACACCATTCTTGCTGATGAATTAGTGGGTTGGGACGTAGCAGACCAAACCGGAATTGATCACAAAATGATTGAACTGGATGGTACGGAAAATAAAAGCAAACTGGGCGCAAACGCCATGCTTGCCGTTAGCCTGGCAGTAGCGAAAGCCGCTGCGCTGGAAGCTAATCTCCCCTTGTACCGGTACATCGGCGGAACCAATGCGAAGATTCTTCCGATACCGATGATGAATATTTTAAATGGTGGCGCACATGCAGATAACAAAATAGACTTCCAGGAATTTATGGTAATGCCGGTGGGCGCCTCTTCTTTTAGTGAAGCGCTACGTTGGGGCGTAGAGATTTTTCATACTTTAAAAACAGTATTGAAAAAGAAAGGATACAGTACCAATGTAGGTGATGAAGGTGGCTTTGCTCCCAATATTCAGAGCAATGAAGAAGCAATAGAAACCGTACTGACTGCCATAGATAAGGCAGGATATAAAACCAGCGAGGTAGGTATTGCCATGGATGCCGCCAACAGTGAGTTGTGGAATGCAAAAGAAAAAAAATATATTTTTCATAAAAGTGATGGCCGCAAAATGAGCAGTGAACAATTGGTTGATTATTGGAAGAAATGGGTTAAAGATTATCCCATCATTTCCATTGAAGATGGCATGGCTGAAGATGATTGGAAAGGCTGGAAATTACTTACCGAATCGCTGGGCGGCAAAGTTCAGTTGGTGGGAGATGATCTTTTTGTAACCAATGTAAAAAGATTACAGAAAGGAGTGGAGGAACATATAGCAAATGCATTGTTGGTAAAAGTAAACCAGATAGGCACACTAACGGAAACCATAAACGCAGTTTCTATGGCGCAGCATAATGGATATAATACAATCATGAGCCATCGTAGTGGTGAAACGGAAGATACTACGATTGCGGATCTCGCTGTTGCGTTGAATTGTGGGCAAATTAAAACCGGCTCCGCCAGCCGCACAGATCGCATTGCTAAATACAACCAATTGATCCGCATAGAAGAAATTTTAGGAGAAAGTGCTGTTTTTCCAAAAGGAAAAATTAAATTTGGCAAATAAAGGTTGTGAGTTGTCAGTTGTGAGCCATGCGCGGATAGCTGATAACTAACCACTCAAAACAGAATACATGAAAAGGCTTCGCTATCTATTTACCAGCAAGTATTTAATAACAGGCATAGCTTTTGCCGTATGGATGTTGTTCTTTGACAGAAATGATTTTACATTACAAATGAGAAGGATTCAGGAATTAAATAAATTGCAGGAGAATGAAAAGGTAATGACGCTTCAGATAGCTGAAACCCAACACGAACTGAAATTACTGATGACAAGCCCTGAGACACTTGAAAAATATGCAAGAGAAAGATACCTGATGAAGAAAGATAATGAAGAGCTTTTTATTGTTACTGTAGATTCATCAGCTATTAGATAGAATGATACAATATTTGCGTCCCGATTGCGTTTTATATCCGGATAGAATATTGATTTTTTATTAAAGCCACACATTTTTTATGACTAAAATTACTCCGGAAGAGTTGGTAAGGTATTTATACAATGAAACTTCCGAAAAGAAAACAGCACTCATCAAAACCGCGCTACGAACTGATTGGGACCTTCGCGTTGCCTATGAGAAATTGTTGAGCGCCCAGCAGAGCCTTCATGAAGTTACCCTTTCTCCGAGACCTGAAACCGTAAACAAGATTCTGGAATATGGCTCGAAAAAACGAACGCGACAGATACATTCGCTTTAAACTTAATAAAAATACTTATTTTCAATCCTGCCCATAATAAGGCAGGTTTTTTTATGACTAAAAAAGAAAGATATCGGTTTGTAATTAATCATTTTTTGATTAACAGCCCGGATGCTAAAACAGAATTATTATATGATAGCCCTTATCAATTGCTGGTTGCGGTAATTCTTTCTGCTCAATGCACCGATAAGCGGGTGAATCTGACTACTCCGCAAATCTTTGCCAGTTTTCCCGATATAGAAACTTTAAGCGCCGCCACTCATGAAGAACTTTTTCCTTTAATTAAAAGTATTTCTTACCCGAACAATAAAACCAATCATTTAATTGGGATGGCAAAAATGCTGATGAATGATTTTGATGGAAAAATCCCGATGACCGTAAATGAATTGATGAGGCTTCCAGGTGTAGGCAGAAAAACGGCTAACGTAATTACCTCTGTAATAGACAACCAGCCGAATATGGCGGTAGATACTCATGTATTTAGAGTGGCCAACCGGATTGGCTTGGTAAAAGCAAAAACGCCTTTTGAAACCGAAAAAGAATTGGTGAAAAATTTACCTGAAGATTTAATTCATGTAGCACATCATTGGTTAATATTACATGGCCGTTATATTTGCGTGGCACGCAAGCCAAAATGCGGGATATGTGCATTAAGGCCGGTTTGTAAATACTACAATAAGATTGTAAAACCAGATATTGAAAAATAGTGTTTATTTTTATAGGCTACTATTTTAAAAAGTTTGAATAGTTCTAACTCATACCGCTTTTATGAAAATTAAACTTATCATTTTTTCTTTCTTTTTATGATGATAGGAAGCCAGTTAAAAGCGCAATATTATTTCTATAACGGAGAATATTATGAAGCGGATTTTGTTTATGAAATAGGAGGCTCACTCGGTGCTATGAATGCCTTAACCGATCCAAGCAAGGATGCTTATATTTATTACTTTCAGTATCAAACTGGGATTAACCATAGGAAGGGAAAGAACTAAAAGATAATTATTTTTCTCAGCCCCGTTACAGCATCTTCCTGATCTCATCCACTATTTCATGCCGGGCAAAAGGTACTCCCATTATTTTATTTAGCCCTTTGGCATCTACCAGGTATTTATCACGAATGATTTTTATGAGCTGGCCATTGTTCAGTTCGGGGATTAATATCTGCTCAAAGTTTTTGATGAGGTCTCCGAGGTTTTTGGGGAAAGGCCGGATATAACGAAGATGGATATGCGAAACTTTTTTACCTTCTGCGAGTAATTCTGCCACAGCACTTTTAATAGCGCCATAAGTGCTTCCCCAGCCCAACACCAACACGTCTCCTTTTTCAGGGCCGT
>JBDSOE010000287.1:0-4994 GCA_039915005.1 Ginsengibacter sp. | reverse complement strand
GGCTGGAAGATTTAACGCTTCCCACCGTTCGCAACATTGGCTTCAACATCAATCTTAAATTTTAATAAAATGAAACTCAAATATTCTTTCTTACTATTTTTAGTAACCTTATTCTTTTCAATAACGTCCTGCACAAAAGAACTGGAAAGGATCAACAAAAATCCAAACGCAACAGAAAATGCACAGCCCGATTATTTACTTACCGCCGCAACAAAGACCGCCGTGGACCAGTATTGGGGAATTACCCGAAGCTCAAACCCTACTTCGCTCTTCGTGCAGCAATGGGCAATGATCCAATACACTGATCCCGACAGGTATATATTTACCAATAATGATTTTCAGGGAGTTTGGACGGTTAGCTATTTAAGTATTGTAAATCTAAACCAGGTCATTAAGCTGGCTGATGGGGAAAAGAATCCCAATTATAAGGGCGTTGCTCTTGTGCTTCGTTCATGGATATATACATTACTCACAGATAATTTCGGAGACGTTCCCTACAAACAATCAATCAAGATTGACCAATATCTTACTCCCGCTTACGATCCTCAGAAAGAGGTGTATGAGGGATTACTGGCAGATCTGAAAACTGCCCAGGCCGCCCTTGACCCTAACGGAAAAGCCATCGCCGGAGACATCATCTACAACAACAATATTTCTCTTTGGAAAAAATTTGCCAACTCACTTCGTCTGCGCATTGCACTTCGGATTGCCGACCAGGAGCCGGAGACTTCCAAACAAGTAATAACAGATATTCAAAATGAAGGCGGGTCATTTATTAGTAATAATAGTGAAATCGCAAAACTGGCTTATTTCAATTCACCCAATCAGAATCCAATCAGTAATTATTTTGACACGAGAGATGATTACCGGATCAGTAAAACAATTATTGACAAATTGATTCAACTTCAGGATCCGCGTTTATCCATTTATGCAGCTAAAACACAAACCTCAACACCCGCAGGATACGTGGGGCTTCCCAACGGCTTATTGGTGGGAGATGCCAGTAATTATGGCTTTTCAAAAACTTCTAAACCCGGTGCTTATTTTCTTGATCCGCGTGCTCCGGCAGTTATATTCAGCTACTCCGAACTTTTATTTGACCGGGCCGAAGCCGCCGCAAGGGGGTTCACCAACGATGATGCAGCAGATCTGTATGCGCAGGCCATTAAAGCATCGTTAAAGCAGTATAATATTTCTGATGCTGCCACGGTTACTGATTACCTTGCACAAGCCTCTGTTCAGTACGATGCTGCTAATTTTAAAAAATCAATCGGCGAACAGAAATGGATTGCTTTGTTTGGGCAGGGCCTGGAAGCCTTTGCTGAATGGCGCAGACTGGACTATCCACAATTATCTCCAGCCGTTGCGGGAGTACTTGAGGGGAAAATTCCTTCGCGTTTCATTTATCCGGGTACCGAACAATCATTAAACGGCCAGAATTATAAGGCCGCTGTTGCAAACCAGGGGCCGGATGTATTAACCACTAAACTCTGGTTTGACGTTAAATAATAATAAGAAATACTCATGAAAAGAAAGATTTTATTTGCTCAGAAATATGTGCCTGTATTTTGCATCATTCTCTTCGCCACCTTATCTGTCCATTGGACAGATAAGGTGCCTGCGTTGAAAGAAGGGACATATCAATTCATCATTAACCGGCCGGACGGCAAAAAAATCGTCTTTAACTCCATAGTAAAAGACAGCGTGGGCAAAAAGATACTGTATGTGATCAATGGCAGCGACAGGCTGCTGGTGGATAAGATCGTTACCAGGAAAGATTCCGTGTTTATACAATTACCCTTTTTTGCCTCATCTTTCAGCGCCAGGCTGGATGCCGCAGGAAATCTTGAGGGAGTATGGACAAAAGATTACGGAACAAGAATACAGACTTTGCCTTTTACCGCTACGCTTAATGTGAAGGAACGCTTTCCCGTTACTACTTCGCCTTCGCATAATATTTCAGGCAGGTGGGCCGTTCATTTTACAAGAGAAAATAACCGCACTACAGAATCGGTTGGCGAGTTCAGACAAAGCGGCTCTTATCTTACAGGAACTTTTCTACACTCTTCGGGCGACTATCGTTTCCTTGAAGGTGTGGTTAGCGGCGACAGCCTGTATCTCTCCGGGTTTGACGGAGGCAATGCTTTTTTATTCACCGCGAAAATTAATAATGAAAATAAAATATCGGAAGGCAAACTTTACTCAGGCAAACAAAGCTCGTCCGAATGGGTTGCTGAAAGAGACAGTACCGCGAAACTGCCGGATGGCTTTACACTGACCAGCTTAAAACCCGATGCAGGCAAACTAAATTTTAGTTTCCCGGATGTTGACGGCAAAAAAGTTTCACTCAATGATAAGCAGTTTAAAAATAAAGTGGTGGTGATACAGATCATGGGATCATGGTGCCCCAACTGTATGGATGAAGCTAAGTTTATCGGTGATCATTATAAAACGTTCCGGGACAAAGGCATTGAGTTTATAGGGCTTGCTTACGAGCGCACCACCGATTTTAAAGCTTCGCAAAAAGCGCTTCAGCCATTTATAAAAAGATTCAACATTCAGTACCCGATACTTATTACCGGCGTAGCCGTTTCAGATACGCTGCGTACCGAAAAGACGCTGCCACAGATTGATAAAATAACGGTATTTCCCACTACTATTTTTATAGATAAAAAGGGAAATGTAAGAAAGATTCACACAGGCTTCGATGGCCCTGCCACGGGTGAGCATTATATTACGTATCAAAAAGAATTTGATGAAATAACGAATGAGTTACTTAATGAGCCGGTAAAATAACCGGACAATTATCTCAGCCCGGGCTACCAATTGCGTGCGACGTGCCCCGCATTTATGCAGGTGTGGAATTCATTGAAAGTGCTGCCCGGAACCTCTGACCGGCTATGAAGCCTATTGGTACTACGTCGTGTCTCAATTGCAGCAACTTTTGTTTCGCGTAGGCCCTTCATACTAAATGAAAACATCCGTATTTGGTTAGGAGATTGTATTAGTTTTATTGAACAGACATTCCCTTTTCAATAAATCCAAGTCATGCTTATATTTAATTACTAATTCAGCTCTTTCAAATGCTTGTCGTGAATGCATCATTGATAATTCTTTTGTCTCGTCGTTTCCCACATAAGCTATAGTAATTAATGCTTTTTGAAGTCTAAGCATTACTTCTATGTTGCTTGCTCCATCCCTTGCAATGGGTCGAAAAGCATCGTCAAACATATCTGCTAGGGAAATTGCAGGAACCTTTATTCTATCATATTTTACTTCCTCTATTTTGTCCGTTTGTTTTCCTTTAGCCCATAATGTAAAGAGACGAACATGGCTACCAATAATGGCAATTGCAGTACCCGGATCATTAATACCGGGGGATAAAGCCCGACTGGCAATTTCACTTAATGCAATAATTCCAAAGCGGGGATCATCAAGAAATGAACGAGTGTCATCAATTATAAATGCTTTAATTATTTTCTCGTTCTCAATAGCAGGCAGACTTTTATCGGAAAAATTAATATAGGCTAAGGGTTTATCTGCAGAAGAGAAGGTACCCGGTATACATTTTAGAACGACGGTAGCATTATTGTTTCTTGCCAATCGCTGAAGCCTCTCCATATTGATGTGTTGCACATAACCCATTTGTTCACTATAAATCGGAGTGCCGGTCTCCATATTGTGAGATATAAAGGAGCCACCCATATATGGCTCTTGCAATCTCTGACGTAATGCATTACAGGTTGCTTCCTCAACTTTTTTTATGGTATGCCCTAATCTGCCAAGTTTTGATATTCGCTCAACCCATTTTAAGAATGTCAGGATAACTAAAGCAAAAACAATAAGTGTTACAACGAAAAGCGTAAAGTATCCTGCTTCACCATAATATCCATTTTTTAGAGCAACAGCAGCAACAATACTGAAAATAAAAGAACCAATATAAACCGATAACGCGTTTTGGGAAACATCGTCTGCTACAATGAGTTTGAAGGATCGGGGAGTTGCCGTTCCACTGGCTGCGGAAAATGCAGAAATCATTGAGCCCACTGCAAAAATGGCTATAACCAACATACTTGCAGAAATGGTGGATAGCAAATCTTCGAGTGAACTTTTTTCAATATCAGGGGCAATGTTTACTAAAAAACTATTATCCGCAAGATGAGCTAAAAAAGCGGCTGCTATGGAGAGCAAACAAAATATTAATGGTCTGAACCATAATTTATTGGTGAGCTTTTTAAAAAAGAATTTTAAATTTTGTTGCATACCTACTCCAAGGTACCAAAGATTAAGGAACTCTTACCATGCCATTCAATTAACATTGTAATACCATACATACACAAAACCCTATATTGTACTTCGTGCCTTCAAATACTATTAAATTACTTGCTTATGAAATTGATCATCCCAATGCAAGCGGTCTGCACCTACCTGAGAAAAAGTCACTTCCCTTAGCGACTGAAGTATTGTAGCGGCTTCCGTTTTTTCTTTCCCAAGGAAACGCAAAAGCCCATAGGCAATCATTCCTGTTCTGTGAATGCGTGCCGAGCAATGAATGTAAATTTTGGCTTCTTCCTGTAAGAGGGTTGCTAATTTGTTGTATAAACTGAAAACTTCCGAAATGTTTTGCCTTTAATTAGTTTAGAATAGCGATGATGTTTGTATAGCGCTAAAATATCCAGGGTTGATGGTATAAATATGATGAATGTTGCACTTGCATAATTGCGACAAGCCTGCCATCATACGCCAACTTCCCGAAGGTTTTATTTTTTTTTTGATAATTGACACCCCTTCTGTAAATACATTCTCATGTTAGTTTCTTACAGTGAAAAACTAAATTAATATCTCTATATACTAACTTTTGTCATAGCCATAAAATGAATGTCATGCTTTTGTAACCAAATTGAATCTTGTTAACTCTATCCTTATAGGACATTTAACCCGAATAGAACTTATTATCTGGGAAAGATTAGTATTAATTCACAAAAAATAAAACA
>JBDSOE010000255.1:0-16005 GCA_039915005.1 Ginsengibacter sp. | reverse complement strand
AATGGATACAAGAAAAGTATTGGTTACGGGCGCAGCCTCTGGAATAGGGAGAGCCACAGCTATCAGATTTGCTAACGAAGGATATAGTGTATGTCTAAATGATATCCAAACTGTAAAACTGGAAGCGCTGTTGAACGAACTTCCGGGTATCAACCATTTATTATTAGAAGGGAATTATGCTGAAAAAGAAACCGTGAAAAAAGGTGAAAGAATCATTAAGCAAAATTGGAGCAATTTAGACGTGTTGGTAAATTGTGCAGGCGTATTCGAAAAAACAAACCCGATCGAGATGGATATTAGTCTTTGGCGAATTGGGTTTGATACTATGTTGAATGGTTGCTTATTTATGACGCAGTTAGCAACTAAGTTTATGAATAAAGGGGGAAGGATTATTCATATTACTTCTATTCATGGAACAAGAGCTGAAACTCAGGCGAGCAGCTATTCTATGGCAAAAGCCGCGATCAACCAGTTTTGCAGATCGATGGCATTGGAACTGGCTGATAAAAAAATTCTTGTGAATGCAATTGCTCCAGGCTTTGTAAATACAGCTATGTCGGTAGTGGATGGGCAAAATGAATTGGAGAGCCAATGGTTTAAGGATCATTATGTAAACAACCAGCATTTGCCGTTAAGGCGTGCTGCTGATCCAAAGGAGATTGCTGGGGTAGCTTTCTTTTTAGCAGGCGAAGACGCCTCTTATATAACTGGGCAGGTGGTAACAGTAGATGGGGGGTTAACAATTACATTTTAGACTCAAATAAATAATCTTTCTTTTTGGAAAAAGATTGAGCGGGATTTATAAATAAAAACTAATTCTAAAATTTGTGATGAGAATTGAGTCCGTTGATTTCTTTTATCTCTCAATGCCTGAAGTGTTGGATATTGGTGACGGCAGCCAGGATGCTTTGCTGGTAAGGGTTAGGGCGGGTGGACTGGAAGGCTGGGGTGAGTGTGAAGCTTCGCCCCTTACAAGCATTGCAAGCTATGTATGTCCTATGTCGCACAGTGCATGCAAACCTTTGAAATATTCTGTGGAAGGAATGGAAATAAATGATATAAAAGATATAATCAAAATCTCTGAAAGTGTTAATGAAAATTCATTTGATCTTTTACAATCTGGTCATACACTTTCGGGAATTGACATCGCTTTATGGGATATTCTTGGAAAGAAGTTAAATGACCCTGTTTATAAATTACTCCGATATAAAAGGTCGTATCCAAAACTTCCGTATGCTTCCCAATTATTTGGCGAAACACCGGAAGAGACTTATGAGAAGGCCGTCAAAGCAAAATCATCAAATTTCAAAGCAGTAAAATTCGGATGGGGCGCTTTTGGAAAAAAGGGAGTGAAAAATGACATAGCCCATTTATCTGCTGCGCGTGAGGGGCTTGGCATGGATATAAAATTAATGGTTGATGCGGGAACGACCTGGAATGAAAACGTAGATAGCGCCAGAGCAAGATTACCCTTTCTTAAAAAGGTTCAAACGTTCTGGTTAGAAGAGCCGTTCATAAATCTTGCGTTAGATTCTTACAAGCGACTGGCAAAATCGCTGCCTGCTGTGCCAATTGCTGCGGGCGAAGGATGCAGCAATTTAGTTCAGGCCAAAGCGATGATGGAGTATGCCGGAATTGAATATATACAGATAGATACCGGAAGAATCGGAGGCATCACTGCGGCAAAACGGATTGCAGATTTTGCCTCGAGAAATAACATTCACTATGTCAACCACACCTTTACTTCTCATCTGGCGTTAAGCGCTTCGCTGCAACCTTTTGCCGGAATAGAAAAAGATGTGTTGTGTGAATACCCTTTTGAATCGAAACTACTTGCAGAGGATATTTCTACAACTAAAATTCTTCCGGATGACAATGGACAGATAAATCTTAAGAGCGAACCCGGATTGGGAATCACGATAAATACAATGGCCCTGAAAAAATATTTAGTGGATGTTGAAATAAAAATAAACGGTAAAAAGATTTATTACACGCCAGATTTGTAAAAAATAAATTTCTAAATAAACCAAAGCTGATTTTTCAGCGTAAACTTTCTAATAATCAAAAATATAATGACAAATAGATTTGCTAAAAAAATTGCCGTTGTTTCCGGTGCTGCAACCGGTATAGGGAAAGCAATTGCCTATAGGCTAGGAAGAGAAGGAGCCACCATCGCCTTGGTCGATGTAAATAAAAAATTACTTTATGCCGCAATACTTGAATTGAAAAAAAATGGAATCAATTCTAAAGGATACCTTGTTGATATAAGCGATGAAAAACAAGTCAGCGAGGCGATTTTGCAGGTTGAAAAGGATTTTAGAACCATTGATATTCTTGTAAATTCTGCAGGTATCGTTGGTCCGACAAGTACAAAAATAACGGATTATTCTACCAAGGATTTTGATAAATTATATGAAGTGAATTTGAAAGGAACCTTTCTTATTACAAAATATGCACTGAAAATTATGCAGAAGAAAGGGCGTGGGCGTTTGTTGCTGATTGCCTCGATGGCAGGAAAGGAAGGAAATCCTGGAATGATTGGATATTCAACATCAAAAGCTGGCGTCATAGGGTTGGTAAAGGCTGTCGCGAAAGAATTTGCCGACACCAATATTACTGTCAACGGCCTTGCACCGGCTGTAATAAAGACAAGCATGAATGAAAATACATCAGCGGAGCAACTGGAGTATATGATTGCAAAAATTCCGATGAAACGTTTAGGTACAGTTGAAGAAGTAGCAGCAATATCATGCTTTATAGTTTCCGATGAAAATAGTTTTTCTACTGGGTTTATTTATGACATATCAGGAGGAAGGGCAACCTATTGATAACATCATATTTTCCATTTTGAAAAGAAATAATTAATAAAGCGCCCGAGGATTTTCCGGTTACTCAACCTTAATTTTTAGAAATGAAACATCAATGGAGACCTTTATTATTAGTGGCCTATATTTTTCTGTTTACTGGGGCCATTATTTGCATGAATTACATTCTGCTTCCTTCTCTTAAAGATTTCTTCAATCTTTCATATACACAAGCCACAAGAATCCAGCAATCATTTTATCTTGTCTATCTCATATTTCCAATTCCTATTTCCTATTTCATTTCAAGGTATGGCTACAAAACCGGATTACTAACCGCATTGGTTATTTGCAGTATTGGGTGCAGTTTGTTTATACCCGCTTACTTTATGTCTTCGTATATTTTAGTACTGGTTGCTTTATTTGTTGTTTCAATTGGTGTTACATTGATTAATGTTGCTGCAAATCCACTGGCAACTATGTTGGGAAGTCCCGAAGGCGCTCATGCACGAATTAATTTTGTGCAGGTATTCTCAAGAATCGGGTATTCGTTAACTCCCATTTTAGGGACCCGATTAATCTACGGGTCTGATAAAAACATTTCATTTTACAAACCTTATATGGCTTTAGGTATTGGGACGATTCTCCTCGCTTTATTTATTTTTTATTCTGTGCTGCCAGTCTTTAAACCTGCCCTCTCAAAAGGGTTCTCATTCTTTGCTATTTTAAAAGAATCAAAGAAATATCCACAGCTATATTGGGGCGCCATTATTATGTTTTTTTATGTAGGCGCCGAAGCATGCACTGCAGGTTTTTTTATTAATTATTTACAATCAATTTCAGCTTTTAGCTCTGAAAGAGCGGCACAATTTCTAACATGGTATTATGTCGTAGCCACAATTGTGGGGTTTGCAAGTATTTTTTTATTTAAGTTTTTCTCTGCAGGAAAACTAGTTGCCGTCTTTGGAACATGTATGATCATTCTTTTTCTTTTAGTAGCGCTCACCCATTCAAGATGTAATGCATATTACCTTGTAGGACTAGGTGTTTTTATTTCTATAATGTTTCCTACCCTGTTTAGTTTAGGTATTGAAAGAATTGGGTCCTTCACCGAAAAAGGATCTGCTTTAATGAATATTGCAATTGTTGGAGGCGCTTTTTTCCCGCCAATCCAGGGAATGATAGCTGATAAAATGGGCATACAGATTTCGTACCTGGTGCCTTGTTTTTGTTTTATTTTAATTGTTATTTATGGTATTTTTTGTTCGAGACGAACAAACCGAAAAGAAGATGAGGCCATAAATGGAATACTTTCCACCGGAATGTAAGGAGTTATGGAGAGTTATATCTAAAAAGACTTATTAATTCAATTCCCCAAAAAATCATTACTAAGATTAAACTAAACTTAATGAAAACACTTAAAATTCCTGTTGTTTTGCTATTTATTTCAACTATTTGCGTCATTAGATGCCTGGAATCAACTCAACAAAACAAGGCGAAAATTTCAAAAATTAAACCGGATGTTGTTTTGAAACCCTCAGAGAAATTTATTTTTAATTCATTTGTCGATTGTAATATGGCCACAGTTTGGGTGGGTGACACATTCAGAATATTCCCCGGCAAATATGGTGAAGACCCATTGTGGGGGGATGCACATGAATTAAAATATGCAAGTGGCAGTTCTGTGGATGAAGTATTTAGTAAAAAGATGGAAGAATTTATTGAGCCATTTATGCCGGCAAATGCGAAGGTTGGCAAAAAAGGATTACATGGTGCAGTCTGGTTTGAAACATTATATAAGGATTCGAATGACGGAAGTGGGAATACATTATTTGCTTTGTATCACAATGAGAATTATCCATCCACTTTATCTTATGATTCAACAGATGGTATTTGATACCTGGATATCAACTGGCCACAGGGATTAAAAGGTCCTCAAACAAAAACTGCTGTTTGCAGGATAGGAATTATGAAGTCGGTTGATGGTGGTAAAAGCTGGGCAGATAGAGGGATTCTTTTACAGGACTATCAACCCCGTTTAATATTAAAACCCCACAACACAGGAATAAATTTTGCAGGTGGCGTTGGTGATCCTTCTGCTGTTGCAAATGGTGATTATTTATATGTTTTTTATGGAGAATATGGTTATCCTGGTATATACAATTCTGCAACCTATGATTCTACTTTAGAGTGGACTGGCCAATGTATAAGTATTGCGCGTGTTCCTTTATCAGATTTGGATAGCCCGGTAAATAAAGCAAAAAGATGGGATGGAACCGCATTTAAAGTGCCCTCGGATGGCATTGGTAAACCTGTAGCTTCATTGCAAATTCCACAACGTGAAGGTGGAGGCCCTGCTTCATCTCCTACAGGTAAATATTTTTGGGGGCCTTCCGTTAGCTGGAATACTTATTTGAAATGTTGGGTAATGCTGATGGCTAAAGCGGAAGGGCCATCGTGGAAAGGGAGCAGTATTTATATTTCTTTTAATCCAAATGAAAATCTTGGCGAAGGAAAAAATTCACAAGAATGGTCCACTCCTAAATTGCTTTTAGATAAACCAGGGCATACTATTTGGTATCCATCGCTTCAGCCTTTTGATAATGCTGATGATAAAGCGAAAAAATATACTTCTGTAAAACTGGGAAAGAAAGCAAGATTGTTTTATAAAGATCAATATCAGAACAAGAGTCCTTATTTGTCAGAGTACATTATTGAATTTAAATTGACAGATGAAAAATAAGATGAGACTAAAGGACGGGCGCAGTCAGGATAGAGTTAGCGTCTATAACACAGACTTAAATTTTAGAGTAGTTAACATAATTGAAAAGTGGAGCCAGTAAGGGTTATTTTTCAAATCAACCTTACTTTTAGGTTATTGCTTTTAAAAACCATTCCACCCATGGTGCGATCTCTTTACTGGTATAATCTTTTCGAATTCCATTAGTATAATTTGCCTAACGCTACGCATAAGAAATGAAACAGTCAAATTCACTAATTTTCTCCAATTCGTAATCTGAGTTTAAATCTTCTAAAAAAAAGTTCGACATTTGTTCGGTCGGGGCTACCAAGTTGGCGTGCTGAACACAATAAAAATTAAAGACTATGAAGTTCCTGAATGTGATTATTAAATACCGCCTTTGGTTGGGTGGTTTTTTTTTATTGGCGGCAATTGTGGTAAATGCTGAGGCGGGTTTCTGGCCGGCGTTTATTTTATATTTGATTGCGGTGATTCTTATTGTAGGTCATTTCCTTTTTGGCCCCATGCGGCTGATACAGGGATATATGGAAAACGGCGATATGGTGGGGGCTCAAAAAGTGATTGACTCCATCTGGTTTCCACGCCTGCTCATAAAACCGGTTCGTTCCGTTTATTTTACATTAAAAGGCAATCTGGACATGGTAAATCAGAACTATGACAGCGCAGAAATAAACATGAAGAAGAGCCTGAGCCTGGGAATGCCTATGAAAGAAGCGGAAGGTGCCAACAAATTGCAATTGGGAATGCTGGCTATGCAAAAAGGAAATGTCAGGGAAGCGGAAAGCTACATCCGACAGGCCATCCGTTCCGGACTGCCCGATAAAGAAAACGAAGCCGCTGCTTATCTGCAATTATCTTCCATTATGATCAACAAACGTGAGTTCCGGGCAGCTAAGGAATATTTCAGAAAAGTAAAAAAACTGAAACCAACCACTCCGCAGATCGTTGACCAGGTAAAGCAAATGGAAAAGTATATTACCCGGATGCCGGGATAATGTGTTTGTTACCTCACTCGCCGGTCGTGCAATAAAACGAATATATTCATCACCCTTTTTTCTTGCCTGCGCTTATTTGGAGTTATTTCTTCTGAATCATGTAAATGTCCATTTGCTCTCTGGCTTCAAACCCTAATGTTTTATAAAGATGGATGGCTTTGTCATTGTCATCTTTTACATGAAGATATGGAATAGATGAAGCCGCTTTGATCTTGTGAATCTGGCTTATAATAATCGAGGCAGCATACCCTTTACCCGTATAATCGGGATGCGTACATACCGCGCTTATTTCTGTGTAGGGGTCTGCGTGTAATCGCTGCCCCGCCATGGCTATCAGTTTATTATTATTAAAAATGCCTTCATAATTACCAAAGTCAATAGTTCTTTTGAAAAAAGGGCCGGGGTGGGTCATTTGGGTTAAGGCAATCATTTGCGGCACGTGCTTCTCCTGTAACGGAATTATCTGCGCTGTGGCGGTAGCGGGTGGAGCAGGATGTTTGTGGACCATCTGCAAAGCTTTTATGTGGTCAAGTACCGTCCATTGATTGGGTATTTTCATTTCTTTAAAAGAAATAATTGCCAGCTTTCTTTCAGTAGGAATAGCATGGTAAAGAAAATCAAATTCATAGGGCCCGGCTTCAAGTAATCCCACAAAAGGAGATACGTCTTCAGAGAAATATTTTATCTGTTCATTACCTTTTGAGAGATGCTTATTTCCTGAAACTAAAGCATTCCAGGCCGGATTATCAAGTATGTGCGCCATTAAAATGTACTAATGATTTTGGGAAAAATTCGGTGGCAAATTTACAAAGAATCCATTTAGTGCGCTTCCAGCCAATTCTCGCCCACGCCGATCTCCGCTTCCACAGGTACATTATTAGGAAGTTTCAAAGCATTTTTCATACAGGAAAGTATGATCGGTTTTATCGTTTCTATTTCCGGTTTGTACGCATCAAACACCAATTCATCATGCACCTGCAAAATCATCTTTGATTTGAAATCCTGTTTTCGAAATTCACGATGCACTTCTATCATTGCTAATTTAATCATGTCTGCCGCGGTGCCCTGTATGGGAGAATTAATGGCGTTTCTTTCTGCATAGCCACGCACGGTAAAGTTGGAGGAATTAATGTCTTTAAGCCATCGCTTACGGCCCATTAGCGTCTCTACATAACCGTTAGTTTTGCAAAACTGAATCATATCATCCATGTATTTTTGAATACCGGAAAATTGTTTTTTATATTGGTCAATAATTTCTTTTGCTTCCGTTCTGGTTACCCCGATATTTTCTGCAAGCCCGAAGGCGCCCTGACCATAAATGATTCCAAAGTTTACACTTTTGGCTTTATAGCGCATTTCTTTGGTAACTGCATCTTCCGAAACATTAAACACTTTGGCAGCAGTAGCCGTATGAATGTCCTTCCCTTTTCTAAAAGCATCACTCATGGCTTCGTCGCCGCTTACGGCAGCTACTATGCGCAATTCTATCTGCGAATAATCTGCAGAAATGATTAAATGATCACTGTTCCTTGGTATAAATGCTTTTCGTATTTCACGACCTCTTGCAGTTCTTACCGGTATATTTTGAAGATTAGGATTATTACTGCTGAGCCTTCCTGTAACTGCAATAGCCTGGCCATAATTGGTATGTACGCGCCCCGTTTTTTTGTTGATCAATTGCGGTAGCGCATCCACATACGTTGATTTCAATTTGGTAAGCTCGCGAAAATTTAAAATGTCTTCCACAATGGGATTTTCCTTTGCCAGTTTTAAAAGTACTTCTTCACCGGTAGCATGCTGGCCTCCTTTTGTTTTTTTCGTTTTGGTGTCAATCTGCATTTTATTAAAAAGCACCTCACCCAATTGTTTCGGTGATGCGAGGTTGAACCTGATACCCGCCTGCTCATACACACTTTCCTCGCATTTCTTTGCTTCTGTTTCTAACTCTTTTGAATAATTATTTAAAAATCCGGTATCCACATTTACACCTTCAAATTCCATATCAGCCAACACTTTCACCAATGGTGTTTCTACTTTTTCAAAAACTTTTTCTACTTCTTTTTCTTTTAACAGCGGCTCAAAAACGTGTTTCAACTGAAGCGTAATATCGGCATCTTCGGCAGCATATTCTTTTGCACTTTCCACCTCCACATTGCGCATGTTCCCCTGGCCTTTTCCTTTTTTTCCAATGAGTTCTGAAATAGAAACCGGTAAATAACCCAGGTATTGAGCGCTCAGCAAATCCATATTTCTTCTTCCCTCACTTTCTATTACATAATGCGCCAGCATGGTGTCAAACAGTTTTCCTTTCAGTTCTATTCCGTACCATTTAAGTACCAGCAAATCGTATTTTATATTTTGCCCCACCCATACTTTTGTTTCATCGCTGAACAAAGCAATAAAATGATGCAAAATATTTTTTGTCAATTTTTCATCACCGGGGAAGGGTACATAATACGCTTCGCCTGGTTTAAAAGAAAAACTCATCCCCACCAGTTCCGCATCATTGGCGTCTATATTGGTTGTTTCCGTATCAAAACAAATTTCATGTTGCGCCGATAATTTGTTTACAAGATTTTTAATAGCTTCTTCACCTTCTATCAAGTCATATTGGTGCGGAGTATTATGAATATTTTTTCCGGCTATTAATCCCGGTTTTTCCTCAATAGTTATTTCCTCTTTTACTTTAGTAACAACAGCCTGTACCGTATTCCCAAATAGATCAGCCTGAACAACAACAGGCGCCGAAGCAAATACATTATACTCCTCACCCAAAATTCTTTTGCCCAAAGATTTAAATTCCAGCTCTGTAAAAATTCCCTTCAACACTTCCGTATCGTATGCTTTTATTCTAAAATTTTCTTCATGAAATTTACACGGAACGTCTGTAATGATAGTGGCTAATTTTTTACTCAACACCGCCATTTCTTTTCCGGCTCTTATCTTTTCTCCGAGGGCGCCTTTTATGTTTTCCGCATCGGCTAAAACATTTTCTAAACTTTCATATTGAGCCAATAGTTTCGCTGCAGTTTTTTCGCCCACACCAGCAATCCCGGGAATATTATCCGCTGCATCGCCCATCAAACCCAGAATATCAATTACCTGGCTTACCTTCTTAATCCCCCATTTTTCACACACTTCTTTTTCACCCATTATCTCTACTTTTCCTCCCTGGTAACCCGGCTTGTATATTTTTATATTTTCAGAAACTAATTGGCCAAAATCTTTATCAGGCGTTACCATAAAAACCAGGTAGCCTTCTTTTTCTGCTTGTTGGGCAAGTGCCCCAATTATGTCATCCGCTTCATAGCCATCACTTTCTATTACCGGCAAATTAAAACCTTCGATTATCTTTTTTATGTCCGGAATGGAGATCAATAAATCTTCCGGAGCTTCCTGTCTTTGCGCTTTGTACGCGGCAAAATCGGTATGTCTTTCGGTAGGCGCGTGCGTATCAAATGCCACGGCGAGATGCGTGGGATTTTCCTTTTTTATCAGGTCCACTAAAGTAGTAGTGAAGCCGTATTGTGCATTCGTATTTTTACCTTTTGAGGTAATGATCGGGCTGCGGATCATTGAATAATACGCACGATAAATAAGGGCCATAGCATCCAGAAGAAATAACTTTTTTTCCATCCGGTAAAAATACTAAATAGTATGTAGGGCAATTAATAAATAGAAATGTGAAAAGGATATTTTTACTTCTTCTTATTTTTTTGAAGAAACAAAAACAAATTCATCTGGTTGTGTTGTCCTTTCCCTAGAACCTTATACTTAATGCAATTAATTCGTATAACTTAAAACCTGGACTCAATATAATACGGCAACATCGCCCTCCACGTAGGCCAGTCGTGTTTCATATCCGAACCCCAGATATCAAGTTCGTAAGTAATTCCTTTATTGTATAAGACTCCGGCAAAATCTCTTGAAGCCTGCGGATCTTCATAATCGCCACTTCCTGACAGAATGTGAATGTGATGGCTTTTACGAATATTATCGAGGTACCACGGATCAGTAAGATTAGGTATATAATTCATTGGCGAATTGAAATACACCTGGTCATCATTAAAACCCCTGGAGTATTCGTGAAGATTGTAAACGCCACTCATGGCGATTACGCCATTGATAATGTCTGGTCGTTTCAAAAATAAATTCATACTGTGCAAAGCGCCGAAACTGGCGCCACAAGTAATTATAGGCGTTTCATCTGAGGTGCTGTTTTTTATAAAAGGAATCACTTCATTAAAAACATACTGGTTGAATTGATTGTGGCGAATGGCTTTATGTTCGGGCAATATTTCATTGTTCATCCAGCTATCATTATTAATACTGTTGATAGAAAAGACTTTTACTTTTCCGGCGTCAATGAAAGGGGCCAACTCATCAATCAATTGAAATCGCTCGTACTCTAAATAATCCGCGGCGGCAGTAGGAATCAATAATAATGCGAATCCGAAATCACCGTACGTAGCCACCGGCATGTCTTTATCAAGCGAAGGGCTGTACCATTTTGTAAGTTCTCTTTTCATGAAATGATTTTAGAGTGATACTATGTTTGAATATTTTATTACACGGATTATTATGAAATACACGAATTGGATTATCCTTTCTTTGAAATTGAAAAGTTAGTTTCATTCATTACGCATCATTTTTTGGTACTTCAATTCGTCCTTTAGCCATATTAATTTTCCAAAGTGTTTTGCGATATTTTTTTGTGGCTATTTTTAAATTTCTCTCTTTATTTCTTCTGATTGTTTCCTGGTAATTTCCGGCGTTATTTTTATAACGGCCGCCATAAGAAATATTTTGTTGTAATGAAATTAAGAAAATATTTTAAAGACAGGGTTTAATGTTTAATGTAATTTTTTAGCCAGGTTTTCTTTTACTTCGTCAAACCATTTTTCTTTTAAAACACTCAATACAATACTGTCTCTCCTTACTCCATCTTCAATTGTAGGTTGGTGATCGCGCAAAATTCCTTCTACTTTACATCCTAAGGATTTCATGGCTGCTATGCTTCTTGCATTATTATTATCCGCACGGAATTCCACTCTTTCCATTCCCAGTTTTTCAAAAGTAAATGACAACAATAAATATTTGCAATGCTTATTCAGTCCCGTTCCCTGAAAACTTTTTCCATACCATGTGTAGCCCAATTGCAAGGTTTTATAAGGGATATTAATATCATAGAACCGGGTAGTTCCTGCATACTCATTTGTTTTTTTATCAAAAACTATAAATGGATATTCTTTGCCTGATGCTTTTGCTTCAAACGCAAGGCTCATATAATTTTGCAATTCTTTTTCACCTGCTGCGCTTACCAAAGAATACTTCCACAAATCCTGTTCATTCAAAGAAAATGGCAATAAATATTTTTTATCTTCTGGTTGTAGTGGCCGAAGTAAAACACGCTCATCTTCTAAAATGTAATTTTCCGAAGGGTTAAAAATTTCGATCATGGTCAAAATTTACTTTGAGATGCTAAAGTATTATAATCCTTGTTCTTAAATAAAATACAGGTAGGATATGTGCTGAAAATTTGTGTAATTCGTGCAAAAAATTCGTGTAATTCAAAAAATAAATTATGCAAAAACTCACTTCTTATTGTGAAGCAATCCTTGCCATGGACAAAGACAACGTCCACCGTATTTATCACGATAACTTTTACGGATTTCCTATTGACGATGATGATGAACTTTTTGAAAGATTGATTCTTGAGATAAACCAGGCGGGTCTTAGCTGGGAAACCATTTTAAAGAAGCAACAAAATTTTAAAAAAGCTTATAAAAACTTTAGTATAAAAAAAGTAGCCACATTCAAAGAGAAAGATTTTGAAAGATTAATGAATGATGCCGGAATTATCCGCAACCGTTTAAAAATAAATGCAGCGATAGAAAATGCGAAAACAATTTTAAAAATTCAAAAAGAATTTGGCTCTTTTAAAAAATGGATAGACCATCATCACCCAAAAACAAAAGATGAATGGGTAAAGATTTTTAAAAACACTTTCAAATTTACGGGTGGTGAAATTGTAAATGAATTTCTGATGAGTACGGGATATTTGCCCGGGGCGCATATTGAAAGTTGCCCTGTTTATAAAAAAGTTTTGAAAGCGGAGCCGGGGTTTGTGAAATAATATGTGTGATTCGATAAACGAATTTTTATTAGAGGTACTTTTTTTATTTAATTCCTCTTTACTCTTCTCGCAATAAATAAAATTTCATTAAGCCATTTAGGACATTCTTTAATATACTCTGTTAATTTGCCTTCCTTAATATTTCCCACTTCTATAGCTTCGTCTGTAGAATTATCTATAAAATACGCTTCTCTAAACAAATGCAATTTTCCCTTTAAATAACTAAGAGCCATCTTATACCGGTGTATAATAATTTCCGGTGTAATATCATGTCCGCCTTCTTTTACTCTTCTTTGCACCCTGTTAATATTGATATTCACATCATCGGTGCATAAAAAAAATAAAATCAATTCATAACCCCTATGGATCATCTTCTCAATCCATTCATAGTCGGAATTCTTGGCAAGATTACTTTCAATCATAAAATCATTGCCATCTTTTAGCAACTTGCTTATTCTTTCCCGGTATATCATTTCTGCGCGAACAAAATTTTCGACAGAGTAGCCACCAAATTCATCTTTAGCAATTACATTAAGATTAATAAAAGGAAGGTGTTGATTAATGAATAGTTTATTAAGAGCCGTGAAATAGTAAGTGGTTTTACCTGCACCGTTAGGCCCTGCCAGAATATATAAGGTAGGCATTATAAACTATACTCTCTTTTGATTGTGCGTTTTGATAGCGTTTTGGGATCTTCTTCAATCAGTTGTCCATTCTTAAGATAAACAATAGTAGAACCTGCTTTGATAGCTTTATCTCTTACACTTTGTTTCAATGCCTGTTGCATTACTTTAAAATCGATATTTACTTTTCTTGATCTCATTATTACAAATTTAATTAAAATTTACTGATGCATTGTATTCATTTAAAACCTTTTTCAGCCAATGTTTGGGAGGTTTTCATTTGTAATAAATCAGAAGATTTTCAGAATTTGAAAGAATCTTCAAAAAACAAAATAAACACTTAACCCAAGTTCTCCCTTGAGGGCCAGGGGGCTTACCCCTTCATCTCCTTCAACTCTCCCTCCATTCTGAACATCTCATCTCTCAGCCTTGCTGCTTCCATAAAATCCATGTCCTTCGCCGCTTTTTCCATCATGCGTTTTATTTGTTTGATGGCTTTTTCAATTTGCGGAATGGTTTTGTATTCCACCTGGTCTTCTGCGGCAACGGTGCTTATACTATCATCTATAGCGTAGGGCGATTCAGTGGTTCCTTTTATATCCAGCACGGAAGTTTGTCCCATTATCTGTTCAATAGATTTGAAAATTGTCGTGGGTGTTATGTTATGTTCAATGTTATATTGGATTTGTTTTTCTCTCCTACTTGTGGTTTCATCAATGGTCTTTTGCATGCTTTCAGTAATTTTATCTGCATAAAAAATTACGAGGCCATCCACATTACGGGCAGCCCTGCCCGCAGTCTGAGTAAGCGATCTTTCATTGCGCAAAAAACCTTCTTTATCCGCATCCAGAATAGCCACCAAAGAAACTTCCGGAAGATCGAGGCCCTCGCGCAAAAGATTCACACCCACCAAAACATCAATTTCACCCAGGCGCAATTGTCGTAAAATCTCTATACGATCTAATGTGTGCACTTCGCTGTGAATGTATTTTGATTTGATGTTGATGCGATGCAAATATTTATCCATCTCTTCGGCCATTCGTTTGGTCAAAGTGGTTACCAGCACACGATCTCCTTTGGTTACTCTTTTATCAATTTCATCCAACAGATCATCTATCTGGTTCACAGAAGGGCGAATTTCTATCGGCGGGTCTAATAATCCTGTGGGGCGAACCACTTGTTCTACTACAATTCCACCTGTTTTTTCCAATTCAAAATCGCCCGGTGTAGCGCTCACAAAAATAGTTTGGTTGAGCATGCCTTCAAATTCATTAAAATTCAGAGGGCGGTTATCCAATGCAGATGGTAAACGAAAACCATAATCCACCAGCACTAATTTTCGCGAACGGTCGCCGCCATACATGCCACTCACCTGCGGAATGGTTTGATGGCTTTCATCAATGATGCATAAAAAATCGTTTGGGAAATAATCTAACAAACAGAACGGCCTTGTCCCCGGATCTCTTCTGTCAAAAAACCTGGAATAGTTTTCCACGCCATTACAATAACCCAATTCGCGGATCATTTCCACATCATAATTCACTCTTTCGGAAATTCTTTGTGCTTCTATATATTTCCCAATCTCTTTAAAGTATTCTGTTTGCGCTGCCGCCTCATCCTGTATTTCATACAAAATCTGTTGTAATTTATCTTTTGGCGCTATGTACAAATTTGCCGGAAAGATAGCTGCCTCGGGCACTTTGAGAATCCGTTTTCCGGAACTCAATTCCAGCGTTTCAATACTTTCAATTTCGTCTCCAAAAAAAGTAATACGATAACCATTATCCATGTAAGGAAGATTGATGTCCACGGTATCACCTTTTACGCGAAAAGTCCCTCTGGCAAAATCGCCCTGTGTTCTTGAGTACAAACCGTTTACCAATGAATGCAAAAATCCCTGGCGGCTGATGGTTTGTCCTTCTTCTATGCGCACCACGCCTTCGGCAAAATCTTTTGGATTCCCAATTCCATAAATGCAACTTACGCTGGCAACTACAATAATATCCCTGCGTCCTGTGAGCAATTGTGATGTGGCCGCCAATCTTAATTTGTCCAATTCTTCATTGATACTTAAATCTTTTTCGATGTAAGTATCGCTCACTGGCATGTAAGCTTCGGGCTGATAATAATCATAATAAGAAACGAAATACCCCACAGAATTTTCAGGAAAGAATTGACGAAACTCACCATACAACTGTGCTACAAGGGTTTTATTATGAGTAAGTACCAATGTGGGCCGTTGTACATTCTGAATCACATTGGCCATGGTAAACGTTTTACCACTACCGGTAACACCCAAAAGAGTCTGGTATTTTTCACCTTCCAGAACACCTTTGGTAAGTTGTTCGATGGCTTGTGGCTGGTCGCCCGCGGGTTGGTATGTTGAGTTAAGTTGGAAAGGCATAATGAGTATGCAATTTACAACTGAATGGGGGAAATTAATGGGCTGTATTGTTACATTGAGGGATTGTTATATTGTTGAAGAAAATTGGAAGAAATATATAATTCATTTGAGGAAGATGAATATTCCGACGACTTCAAAGCAATGCTGGATAATGAATATGAACAATAACAAAAAGAGGGAGATGTTATTTCTCATGAAGAAGTAAACAAAAGGATAGAACAATTATTACATCACAAAAAATAGCAAATATTTTAATTGTATATTTTATAGACTATAAAATATACA
>JBDSOE010000232.1:0-11516 GCA_039915005.1 Ginsengibacter sp. | reverse complement strand
GTTATGGATGATAATAAGAAACATAAACACAAGCCCCACAATAATACTTTCATTGTTGGAATTTTAAACTTTTTTGTAAACATTATATTGGGTTTTTCATTTTTAATTTTTCAAAATGCCAGGGATTAGTTTTGTGGAACATTACCTGAATGTGGGTAATAGATGCGTGGTACCCAAAGTTTACATAACATTATAATGATTAATTGAATCCTTATAAACACTTCCTGGTTGGATACAATAACTCCTAAAGGAGGAGCTATGTGGATGTCGGTCGCGCGGAATTATCCCTTTCAAAAGTAAGTATCAAAATACCGTTATTTAACTTCGCCTGTGCTCTTAATTATTTTACCTCTTAAAAGTTCCACACTTGTCCCATTAGGAGTTGCCTAGTATTGTCATGCTTTGGCTGCAATTGTTGTTCTTTAGCATGGTGTTTTATCCAAAAAGTTTTCCACTCGAAAGGCACATATGTTTTCCAAAGTTAAAGTAACCTGTGGTGGTAGAAATGGAATTTCTTTTATTTTTCCCTTATAAACTAAAGGATAAATATTTATCGGCTATCGGCTGCCCCTTATCAATTTCTGTAGGCTTGTTAGGGTTAAATTTTATTTTCGTAGCAAGAAGATATTTTACATTTAAAAGCCAGTACTACTTTATAGCACTGGCTTTAAATCAAGAATATTAAATCCTTCCGTTAATAATTAGGATTCTGTTTCAAATTTCCCTTACTCAAATCAATCTCATTTTGTGGAATCGGTTGATATTCGTTTTTGCCGGCGGTAAAGTTGGCAACGGACAATATTCCTCTTTTAGTTTTTTCTACCGCAAAGTAATTATTCAAAACGGTTGCTGCATCTCCCCATCTTACCAAATCAAAAAACCGATGGCCTTCAAGAGAGAATTCTAATCTTCTCTCTTCTTTCAGTGCTTTAATGGCTTGTGCATAGCTGGCAAATGGAACCAGGTATTCATCCACTTTATAGTTGGCTGCATCTCCACCTGTTAGCTTTTGCACTTTTTTCCCATCACGGGCTCTTCTTCTTATTTGGTTGATCAATCCACGTCCGGTTTCCAGATCACCTGTTTCAATGGCTGCTTCCGCTTTCCACAGCAATACATCAGGGAGACGAATGATGTAATAATTTAGATCATTGACATAAGGATTCACTCTTAGCCAATGTGAGGATAAGGGCGAAACAAGGCGCTTCTTCAAACTAAAGGGCCCATAAGTGGCAAGGTCTCTTACCCAGGCTGTATTGTACACCTCGGGTAGATCTAAAAAAGGAATACCGGGGCGGGCAATGGCATGGTCCAGCCGCGGGTCCACAAAATTATTTGGAGTAATATCAATATTGTCGTCAACCGGTAAGCCCAACGCATTGGTTTTATAAGTATTTACTAAATTCTGTGAAGGGCGTAGAAACCCATATTGCGCGCCCGGCCAATAGGGACCTCCAATCGGAAAGAGCCTGTCACCAATAGATCCGTTGTAACTATTGATAGCACCATCATTGATTGAGTTTTGAATAGCAAAAATGATTTCTTTTCCATTATCATTTTCGGATAGAAAAACATCCGAAAAGTTAGGCATCAAACTATAGCCACCTTTTGTAATTACTGTATCCGCCGCTGAAATAGCTAAATTCCATTTCTTTTGAAAAATATACGTTTTACATAAATAAGCCCATGCAGCGAACCGCGTTGGCCGGCCTGGTTCTTTCAGTTGAGAATTGGGTAATACATTAATACCCGCTTTAAAATCATCTTCTATTTTTGCCCATAATTGTTCAGAAGACAGTGCTTCATTGGAAACATAGTAATCTTCTTTGTTCTCCGCATTCTCATCTATATATGGAATCTTATTATAAATCTTCTTTAATTCAAAATAAAAATGACCGCGAAGGAAACGCATCTCTGCTATGCGCTGACCACGCAATACGTCATCATAGCCAGTTGCAGCTTTTATTAATTTGATTGCTTCGTTTGCTCGCTTCACTCCTTCATAAAGTGCCATCCACTTTCTTTGAGCATCCAAGGAGGTTGCATCAACAGTAAATATTTCCATTTTATGGATATTGTTTTGATCGCCCGTGCCCCCACCACCTTTGTAAGCATCGTCAGAGGTAACGTCGCCAAATGACCAGTTGGAGGCGGGAGAATTAAAGGCATTGGAAACCTGATCAATCTGGCCATTCAACGCGCTATAAGCTCCAATGATCACCGTTTCCACGCCGCTTTTTTCAGCCAGTTGATCTTTTGATAATTCTCCCAGAGGAGGTGCATCCAAAAATGATTTTCTGCACGATGATATCAGTACGACTGATAATAATAGGGCAATGTATATTGAAATTGTTTTCATTATTTTATATTTTATATTTTTACAATTACAGCATGATTTTCAGAGCCAGCATTATTAAAAAGTAACATTTACTCCAAAAGTGTAGGTTCTGGAATTTGGATAAAGTCCACGATCAACCCCCATATCAAGGTTGCGGTTATCAGAACCATAATTTTGCATTCCCACTTCAGGATCCAGGCCGGTATATTTGGTAAAAGTGAGTAAATTTTGTGCCTGCAAATAAATCCTGAATTTGGAAGCTTTGATTTTTTGTGCCATTGAAGCAGGTAAAGTATATCCCAATTGCACATTTTTCACTCTTAAATATGCGCCATTTTCAATAAAGAAAGTTGAAGGTCTTAATTCATTATTGGCATCTTTGGTACTAAGTGCCGGAATTTTTGAATCCGGATTTGCAGGTGACCAGGCGTTCAATATATCAACGCTTTTATTGAAATAATCAAACATAAAATTGTTGTAGTATTTCATGAAATTATAAATTTTATTTCCTGATACACCCTGTAAAAATATGGACAGGTCGAAAGCCTCATAGCCAGCTTTTAAATTGATGCCATAAGTAACTGTTGGAATAGGGCTACCGAGAAAAGTACGGTCTTTAGCATCTATCACCTTATCATTGTTCAAATCGGCATAGCGGATTCTACCGACACCTTTTCCGGTTTGTGCAGGTGCCGCGGCAACTTCTTCCGCCGTTTTAAAGATTCCTATTACCTGGTGGCCATAAAAAGATGCAATAGGTTGACCAATTGCAGTACGCTGCAATTCTAACCCACGGCTTAAATTATTACTCACCGGACTGGAAATGTAGGCGAGGTCACTGGATAAAGATATCAGCTTGTTTTTTATAAAAGCAACGTTTCCACCGATTTCATAATTGAATCTTTTTTCACGGCTACTCGCATAATTTGCAGCAATCTCCAATCCTTTATTGTTCATAGAACCGCCGTTAATATAAGGAGCTGATGCCTGTCCAAATACGGAAGGTTGCTTCGGCTGCACTAATAAATCTTGGGTGTTTTTATTAAAGTAATCCATGGTTAGGCTTACGCTTTCGTTGAATAATCCCAGGTCAAGGCCAATATTGGTTTGGGTAGTTGTTTCCCACTTCAGCTGATTATTCCCATAACGGCGCTGAGCAATTCCGGGAACCATGCTCGTATTGGTACCGCCAATATCATAAGTGGTATTGTACAGATCAAGCACAAATGAAGAGTATGCTGCATAGGGAGCAATTTCCTGGTTGCCCGTTTGTCCCCAGCCAAAACGCAGCTTCATATTACTAATGAAGGGATATTCATTTTTTATAAAATCTTCTTCAGATAAACGCCATCCCAATGAAAAGGCCGGGAAAACCTGCGTGTTAAATCCATCAGCCAATTTTGATGAGGCGTCCCTTCGCATAGTCGCTGAAACAAGGTATTTATTATCAAAAGAATAATTCACTTTTCCGAATAATGAAAACAAGGTTGACTGCAAACCCGATCCACTATTTTTTGGCAGGCCTTGTCCCGCATTAAGATAGCGGCCATCTAAAATATTTACAGGAAAACGATCTCTGTAAGCAGTAAAAAATTCTGAATAGAAACGTATCGCTTCGGTACCCGCCAACACATCCACCTGGTGTTTATTAAATCTTTTAGAATAATTAATGGTATTGGCCCATGTCCATGTTTTAGACACATTATTCTCCGAGGTTAGATTGCTTATTGCCTGGCTGGTAATGGGGCCTTCATTATAGCTTGAACTAAAATTCTTGATGTTATAAGTATTGTAATCAAGCGCAAAGCTTGTTTTTAAAGTAAGGTATTTCATCACGGTTACTTCAGCGAATACATCGCCCAAAGCCCTAAGCGTTTTCCCTATATTATCTTTATTATAAAAGAGCGCCGCAACCGGGTTCCGGATATCATTCAATCCACTTACAGGGCCAGCGAAGTTTCCGTTAATATCATACACATTACTTAAAGGATGTGCTTTATAGGCATCTCCAGTAATTCCACCAATTGCAAGGTTCGTATTGGCACCCGTTTTTTCCGAATAGGAAAGACTGATATTTTCACCAATTCTGATCTTGTCCAAAATGGTGTAATCGGAATTCAGGCGAACAGAATAGCGATTAAAATCTGTATTCCTCAATATGCCATCCTGCTTATAATACCCCACTGAAAATGCCTGTCTGGATTTATCATTACCACTAGTTACCATTAAATTGTGTGTTTGAACTGCGGCAGGGTGATAAACTTCATTGAACCAATCTGTGTTACCTGCACGGATAGTTTGGGTAGCATTCAAGAATTCCGGTATAACCGCCGTGGCTCCATTACCGTAAAGAGCATTGGAAGGAGCGATGCCATCGTTTTTGAAAGCCTGGAATAAGGCATCACCAAATTGTTGGGCATTCACCAGTTTCGGAAGATTGGCCACTTGCTGAACGCCCACCATTCCATTGTAGTTTAACTGAGTCTTCCCGCGTGTTCCTTTTTTTGTAGTAATGATAACTACACCGTTTGCAGCCCTTGACCCATAAATAGAAGCGGACGACGCGTCTTTTAAAATTTGCATTGATTCAATATCAGAAGAATTGATCATACTCATACCTGAAGTAGTAGGAACGCCGTCAATAATATATAAGGGATCATTATTCCCAATGGTACTGAAGCCGCGGATCCTAACAGAAACTCCACCACCCGGCTGACCGTCAGCAATCACATTTACGCCGGCCGCTTTCCCCTGGATTGCCTGGTCAATACCGGCAATAGGAACTGTTTTCGCTTCATTTAAATCAATAATAGATACTGCGCCAGTCAGATCCTTTTTCTTTTGTGTAGTATAACCCGTTACCACAATTTCATCTAAAGTGCTTGTGGTTTTTTTAAGAACAATGTTGATTTCGGTGCGGGTGCCTATGGCCACCTCTACTGTTTTATATCCACTGAAAGATACTTCCAGAATTTCATTACTTCCTTCCTGCACCATAATGGTGAAAGATCCGTTAGCATCAGTTTGTGTTCCCACATTTGATCCCTTTAATTTCACCGTGGCACCTTGTAAGGCAGTTCCATCCTCATCTGTCACTTTCCCCTGCACAGAATGTTGTAAGTTTCTTTCTCTTTTATACAGGCTGTGATTTTCCAGTTTTACTTTTTTGGATGAAACCAGGTAAAATTGATTTCTTATTTTTTCAAAAGTTAAGCTGAAAGGCGTCAGCGCATTTTGCAAAGCATCTTCCGGAGATGAAAAAACGGAAACATTCATCGCCAGGCTTTTATCTTTTATCAGGCCACTCGGGTAAGCAATAGAAACATCAAACCTGTTTTCGATTTGCGTCAGCACATTTTTGAGCGAGACTTCGACCAGGTTACCCGCGTCTTTATAAATATTTCCAGGCTGAGATCCATTGGCAACAAGATCCTGCGCGCCTGAAGATTGAATAAAAAAGAGCCATGTAAAAAAACACATCAGCATCAATAGTTTTGTTTTCATGTATATATTTTTTAGCTGTTAAGAATTTACTATTTAAAAAATTACCTATTTCATCACATTTACTCGAGTACCCATGTTTCCTTATCCCTTTTATGAAACTGTACCTTAAACACTTTTCCAAACTGCACCATCATCGTATCTATGTTATAAACAATCGGCATTGATCCTGAAATTCTGTTGGTCAACAACTGGCTATCTTTGATAACCAGCTTTTTGCCAAACACCTGCTTAATAAATGATGCAGCATCCTCCAGAGAATAATCCTCCATAATTATTTTACCACTTACCCAGGCATTAAATCGGTTGGCATCTATTTTACTTTTGGAATAATCCCCGGTTTGTTTATTATAACTCAGCATCTCACCGGGTTTCAGGTATAATTGTGTCTCATTCTTTGCGCTATCAGCAATGCCCAGTTGAATGCTTCCCTGCTCTAAAACGACTGATAGGTTTTTACCGAAAGTGTTTACATTAAAGCGGGTGCCCAACACTTTTACAGACACATCCTCATAAGTATGTACGAGAAACGTCTTTGCGTCTTTTGTATGTTTTACATGAAAATAGGCCTCTCCCTTTAGCCACACTTCACGCACTTTGCCGTTTTCAGAATATACCACTTCAGAGTTGGCGTTAAGTGTTACTTCGGAACTATCAGGCAGCATCACCTTCTCCACTTCTCCTGACTTAGTTTCCACATTGAGGGAAATCGCTTTTCCAGGATAATCTCCTTCTCTCCGCCAAATACCCAATACAGCTATGACGCCTATTATTATGGCAGCCGCATACTTCCAAACATGGTGCCATCTGGCTGCTCTTATGGGTAATACGGGGGACGGTATTGCCCTCTCTTCTTCAAGATTCATTCTATCCCAGATTCCATCCCATATCTTGTCCTTTTCGCCATCCGTTAATTTATAGGAGCGGAACCTGATAGACTTTACCAGGGAAACAGCTTCCGTAATAACCTTCTGAGATTTGGGGTGATCCAGTATCCACGCTTCCCAGAAAGAAGTATTCTTTAAATCGGGACGTAATATCCATTCCTGAAAATCCTCGTCTTGCGCAAAATCCCGTGCGGTATAAAACTCATAGTTTTTTGTGTCCAAATGATAGGCTTTCCATTAAAGAGACAATACGTGTGGAAATCTCATCATTCTTTTTTACATTTTTTTTAATGTTCAAAAAAATAATGTCGGCGCAGGGAAATAGTATTATTGTAACAAAAGAAGAAAGAATAAAACCATTGAATTTTTCAATAAACCGATGGCCTTTGAGATAAGATTATAAACAGAGTCAATTTTCATTACCATGATCCCGGCAATTTCGGCATAAGAAAGATTTTGATAAAAACGAAGATAGATTACTTCCCGCTGACGGCGGGTGAGTGTGGCAATACCTTGTTGTAGTTTTGCTTTTTGCTCCTTATATATCTCATCCGCAACAATAGCGCTTTCATGCGAAGGAATCAATTCAAAATCAAAAGAATCTTCTGGCAAATCGGATTGATAGCGCCTTTCTTTTTGTAAGCTTCGCAATAAGCGCCGCCGGAGGCTGCTCAATAAATAATAGCGTATGTTTTGCACCGAGGTAGTTAAGTGTTCGCGCTCCAGCCAAAGATCCCTAAAAAGATCCTGAAGGCAATCTTTAACCCTTTCACCGTCCAGGCAAAAATGCATTCCATAACTATACAGAAAATCCACATGGTTCCTGTAAATTTTACCCAACGCATCCCTGTCGCCTTTTTGAAATCGCTCCCACAAATCACCCTGTGAAGAGGATACAGTTAAAAAATTTACTTGCCTCGTATTTGCTTCTTTCATAAATCAGGAACCAACGAATCAGTTAGGAGGTTTTGGTTTTGAAATCATTTTGTTAAAGTTGCCGTTTTATTTCGAGATGAAAAAATAAAGAATGGAAGGAGGGAATGCAACCGGCAATGCAAGTCTCCCGGTGCCGTCATTGCAATGCGCCCGCTTTCCGTCATTGCGATGCGCTGGGAATGGCTCTGTAATTGGTATTAATTTCCGGCGTAGAAGCAATCTCATCGTTCGTAAAAGTAAAACGGAGTAAAGTATGAGATTGCTTCGGCGCGGAAAGTTTGTGGAAATTTGAAGTCAGTATCGCGCCTCGCAAAGACGGGAGTTTATTCATCATTGCGGATTGTGGTTCCATCATTGCGATGCGCCAGAATAGCTCTGTAATTAATGATTGGCTGTTTTCTTTTGGGCAGTATAAACACACTTCTACTTCAAAGTAAATCCTTCTAAAAATTTGGTAGTAAAGTTTCCCTTTCTGAATTCTTCATTCTGCATTAGTTGCTGATGAAAAGGAATGGTGGTTTTTACGCCTTCAATTACATATTCGCTAAGCGCGCGGCTCATGGTATCAATGGCTTCGGCACGGGTTTGTGCTATCGCTATCAATTTAGAGATGAGGCTATCGTAGTAAGGAGGAATGACGTAGCCTGCATAAGCATGGCTATCTACGCGTACACCGTGCCCGCCGGGTTGATGAAGCGTGGTAATGCGTCCCGGCGAAGGGCGAAAATCATTGTAAGGATCTTCCGCATTTATCCTGCATTCAATAGCATGCATCTCAGGATAATAATTTCTTCCTGAAATCTTTTCACCGGCGGCTATTTTTATTTGTTCTTTAATAAGGTCGTAATTAATTACCTCTTCGGTAACGCAATGCTCCACCTGTATGCGCGTATTCATTTCCATAAAATAAAAATCGCGGTTCTTATCTACTAAAAATTCAACAGTTCCTACGCTTTCATAGTTTATAGCCGAGGCAGCTTTTATGGCGGCAGCCCCCATTCGTTCTCTTAATTCCGGCGTCATAAAAGGTGATGGAGATTCTTCCACCAGTTTCTGATGGCGACGCTGTATGGAACAATCACGCTCACTTAAATGGCAAACATTTCCATACTGATCGCCGGCAATTTGTATTTCTATATGGTGTGGCTCTTCCACAAATTTTTCCATATAAATACCATCGTTCTTGAAAGAAGCCGCGGCTTCCATCTTTGCATTTTCAAAAGACTTTTCAATGTCTTTTTCTTCCCATACCACGCGCATTCCTTTGCCACCACCCCCGGCAGTAGCTTTCAAAATTATGGGGTATCCTACCTGCGCAGCAGATTTTTTGGCGTGATCCACGTCTTTCAGCAAACCGTCCACGCCGGGCACCACGGGAACACCCGCCGCTATCATGGTTTCTTTGGCCGTCATTTTATCTCCCATTGAATTAATCATTAAGGGAGTGGGGCCTATAAACTTAATTCCATGATCTATACAGATCTGTGCAAATTTTGCATTCTCGGCAAGAAATCCGTAGCCGGGATGAATGGCGTCAGAATTGGTAATCTCTACCGCAGCCATAATGTGCGGCATATTTAAATAGCTTTCTGCACTTGATGGTTTGCCAATACATACTGCCTCATCGGCAAATTTTACGTGAAGGCTGTCTTTATCAGCAGTGGAATAAACCGCAACGGTTTTAATTCCCATCTCTTTACAGGTTCTTATAATTCTGAGAGCAATTTCGCCACGGTTGGCAATAAGTATTTTTTTAAACAAAGTTTTCTAATTTGAAAATGTGAAAATGTGAAAATGCGAAAATCCGGAAGTTTGAAAATATCGAAGACATTATTAAAAAATTAAAAAGCAAATCAAATAACTAATGGAGGTCTCTTTTTGAAGTTGATAGAATTTTACCCAAAACCTTATTTATTTCTTCAAGTTTATTTTGTAGCGGGATGCAATCCGGATAAGAGACTGCATATTCACAAAGCCAAAGCCAGTATTGAGATTCTTCTGCTTCTTTTGCTGCAATTTTCATTTTATGAATGAAGTCAACCTTGCTCTCTGCATTTTGCGCTTCCATAGCATTGGCTCCTATGGAAGTGCCAGATTTAAGAAGTTGGCGTGAAATGATATATTTTCTTTCGGCATCCAATCGCTCACAATAATCAATTACCATTAATGAAAAATCAAACGATAATTTCAAATTCGGATTCTTCTCAAACATTTCCTTTTCCATCAGCAAAATGAGTTTTTTAATTACAAATTAACAGATGCAGGTCGTTCTATCATTTTCAAATTGAGCAATTTTTAAATTGTCAAATTTGAATTTTAATTTTAACTAAGGTTCTACAAGGAATAAAGGTTGATCAAACTCAACAGGCGAAGCGTCTTCCACCAAAATTTTTACAATTTTCCCTGACACCTCGCTTTCTATTTCGTTAAACAATTTCATGGCTTCAATGATACAAACTACCTTACCGGGTTCCACCTCATCACCCACACTTACGAAAATTGGTTTGCTGGGGCCAGCCTGGCGGTAAAATGTACCAATCATGGGGCTCTTTATAGTTATGTAATGATCCGATGCTTCCGGCGCCTTTTTTTCTTCTTGTGAAGATACAGGTTGAGGGAAAGCGGGAGGAAGAGAATTCTGAGGCGGCGCCGCAGAAACTGCAGGTGCATTGAAATACTGTGAAGCTTCTTTCTTTTGCTTAATAGTAATTTTAAAGTTTTCTTGTTCAATACTGAGTTCACCGATATTGCTTTTATTAACAAGCTTTACCAACTCCTGAATTTGTTTTATGTCCATATTGTAATATATTAATTTATTAGTTGAAAAAAGGATAGCTAAGATAGGGTAGAATTAGGAATTAGGAATCACAGACTATTTTCAATTATCCATTACCTGTTTCTCATTTCAATTACTCTTTTACTCTTTCAACATACTCGCCCGTTTTGGTATTGATTCTGATTAATTCACCCTCATTTACAAATAAAGGAACATTTACAGTAGCGCCGGTTTCCACGGTGGCAGGTTTCAGCGTCCTGGTTGCGGTATCGCCTTTCATGCCGGGTTCGCTATAAGTAACTTTCATTACAATTTTATCCGGGAGTTCCACCCCCATAGGTAAATCTGTTTCTGTATTTATCAGCATGGATACTTCCTGGCCATCTTTTAAAAACTGGGGCGCATCTACCATTTCAGAGGCCACGGCTATCTGTTCATAGTTTTCGGTATCCATAAAAGTATAGCCCGTATCATCTTTAAATAAAAACTGGAAGGGCCTTTTCTCAACTCTTACCGGATGAATCGTCTCACCACTGTTCCAGGTTTGCTCAATAGTACGGCCATTGTCCACGCCTTTCATTTTAGCCCATATTTTTGCACCGGCACGGGCAGTTTTGTTTTGCCCGAATTCAATAACGGTGTACAGGCTGCCGTCAATTTTTAATATTAACCCGGTCCTGATGTCTGAGGTAGATGCCATATAAAATAATTTTTTAAGGCGCCAAAGGTAAATTAATTGTTCTATTGTTCTTGGGATAATATATTTTTTATTGTCCCGGCAAATGTCAATCGCAAATTATTACGATGTTAAAATTACTCCATTTATAAAATAGATTTTAATTCAATGAATTAGCTTAGCGCATAAAAAGTTTACTCTTGAAAAATTTATTCTCATTATTTGCCTGCATCTTAATTTCTTATTCAGGATTTTCACAGGCCTCCTCAAACCAGCAAGACCCTGTTTACCTTCGCTTTCCAACCATTCCGCAATTCACTGTTTATAAGGCTCCGGACAGCACCATCTTTACGCGGGAAGATCTGAAAAAAAGAGTCTCCACCATCTTTTTTATTTTCAGTC
>JBDSOE010000215.1:0-14105 GCA_039915005.1 Ginsengibacter sp. | reverse complement strand
ATGAAGAGTCGTTTTCTCAATGGCATCATGGCGCGGTTGCCTACGCCAATGAGGCGGTTGATGTGGGAAAAATTAAGGAGGAATATGAAAGGATGTTTGGTACTGCCTGATTCCCGTCGTTACGAGTCCCAACGGGTACGTCATTGCGAGGCAACAAAACAATCTTTCGGTGGAAATAATCATCAAGTTGCTGTGGCAATCTCCCAATTAGGAATCACAAACAAATAGGGAGATTGCCACGAAGTTTTATAAACGCCTTTTGCGCTTCGCTGGATCATCGTCTAAAAACTTCTCGCAATGACGGTTACACAGAATGGAGATTGCCACGAAGTTTTACAAACACCTTTTGCGCTTCGCGGGAACATCGTCTAAAAACTTTTCGCAATGACGTACTCCCTGTGGGCTTGCCATGACGTTTCACAGGAGGGAGATCACCACGAACTTACCACAATGACTATACAATGAATACCAAACACGGTGGCTTTGTTTACATAATCACTAATAAAAACAACACGGTTTTATACACCGGGGTAACATCCGGGTTAAGAGCCAGAATTGATCAGCATAAATCGAAATACTATCCTAAAAGTTTTACCGCTAAATATAATTGCGATAAAATTGTCTGGTACGAACGGCTTGATTATATTGAGTACGCCATAGCAAGAGAAAAACAAATCAAAGCCGGAAACAGAAAAGCAAAAGAGTATCTAATAAATTCTATAAATCCGGAGTGGAATGATCTGTGGAATGATATACAGGATTTATAGAGGTCAGCCAATCCAGGCCTCTAAACCATCTAATAAACTAATAAACCATCTAAACCAATAAACTATTAAACACTTAAAAAATCCCTTCTTCCTTTATCTCATAAAATTCGCAGGGACTTTTTGCCTGCTTTATTTTGGTACCCTTGCTATGATAGGCCTGGCTGCCCCGGGAAATTATTACAGCCCTTTTGTAGAAAAATACCTGGATTATGTAAGCTGGATAAAGCTTTCATTGATGAGTGGCACCGGGTTTCTTTTATCTCTTTTTGGCATCCCCACACATACGGAGCCCGGATTTTTAATAAGAATCAATGGAGGAAGAGGAGTGATCATTGCCATGGATTGCGTAGGTTACGGTGTGTATAGTTTCTGGATCGCATTTGTAGCGGCCAACAGCGGTACCCTTGCCAGGAAAATAAAATGGATCGTTTTCGGTGTGCTGGTCCTTTGGTTCATCAATGACGTCCGCATCACATTATTTCTTGTAGCAATCAATAAAGGGTGGCCCATGCCATTGGGCCTGGACCATCATACCTGGTTCAATATATTTGCCTACCTCTTCATATTCATTATGATATGGTGGTATGATAAAACAAGTAAAACAAAGCCCAGAATTGTTAATTAACCCGTTGTGGTCTATTAATTGGTTTCCTCTATTGCTTTTCCCCCACCGTAGTAACTTTCAACACATTGGTAGGAAGGTGTAAGGAAATAGGAGTACTTCCTGTATTGACAACCACATCGCCGTTTTTCAGAAAGAAACGTTCTTTCAAAATGTCTATCTGGTCGAAGAAAATATCATCAAGGCTTTCTTCTTCATCATAGAAAATGGCGCGCACACCCCAGCTTAAACTCAACTGGTTGATTAAACTTTTTTCTTTGCTGAAAATGTATAAGAAAGATTTGGGGCGGTAGCTGCTAAGCATAAAACCCGTGTAGCCACTTTGTGTCATTCCGATTAATGCATCTGCCTTTACATCATTGGCCAGCTTACAGGCGCTGTAACAAATGGCATCGCTTAAAAAAGAAGGGGAGTGGGGCTGAGGAGCCAAAATATCATCACGGTTATAATCGTAAGCAGTCCTTTCTATTTCCAGGATAATTTTGGTCATGGTTTCTATCACGAGTGTGGGATATTTCCCGGTAGCGGTTTCCCCGCTCAACATTAAAGCATCTGCTCCTTCAAGAACTGCATTGGCCACATCTGTTATCTCGCTTCTGTTGGGCTTTATACGGTCGATCATACTCTCCATCATTTGGGTAGCCACTATTACGGGCTTTGCACGATGCATACATTTCCGGATAATTTCTTTTTGAATGAGGGGCACCTTTTCAATGGGCAATTCTACTCCGAGGTCTCCACGGGCTATCATAATGCCATCACTTTCAAGAATGATGTCACGGATATTAGTAATGGCTTCCGGCTTTTCTATTTTGGCTATTACTTTCGATTTGCTGTTCCGTTTCTTCAAAATATCTTTTAACCCGATGATGTCATCTACCTCGCGCACAAACGAAAGCGCTATCCAATCCACATCCTGCTCAATGATAAAATCAAGGTCGTTCAGATCTTTTTCTGTAAGGGCCGGCAAAGAAATTTTGGTGTCGGGGAGATTCAATCCTTTATTTGAAGAAAGAATACCACCCATCACCACTACCACTTCCACATTATTATTAGGAAGTACCTTCATTACTTTTACCTCCAGTTTGCCATCATCAATCATGATCAGGTTTCCGGGAATTACGTCTTTGTGAAGGCTTGGGTAGCTCACATATATTTGTTCTTTTGTGCCAATGCATTTGGTATTGGTGAAAGTTAATTTATCACCGGGGTTGATCTGTAACGCATTATTTTCTATTTCACCTACTCTTAATTTGGGCCCCTGCAGGTCAGCAAGAATGGCAATATTAAAAGGAAGTGAATGGTTGATCTCCCTGATGATCTGTATAATCCTTGCTTTGTCTTCCTGTGTACCGTGAGAAAAGTTTAGGCGAAAAACATTTACGCCGGCCTTTACCAATTCTACCATAGAATCATAATTATCGCAGGCAGGCCCTATGGTTGCCACGATCTTGGTTCGTTTGAGAGAATGGTCAAAACCTGCTTTTCTATCCATTTCTTTGTGCAGGTATTTGTTTATATTTTTTGACATTGGATTTTATCTGGTTTATATTCCGGTGAATTCCGGAATGTAATTTTTTAAAAAATAATGATGGACTATTCGTGGCGATTTTAAGAAGACAGGATTTTTACAATCTTCATCCAATCTTCACTTATTTTTTGTTGCTTTTTTACCGCCTTGTCTAATGGGGTGTAATGCATTTTATTATTTACGATCCCGATAAATACATTGAACCTGTCTTCAAGTAAGCACTCCACTGCTGCATAGCCCATGCGGCTGGCAATCAGCCTGTCAAAGCAGGTAGGCGATCCGCCTCGTTGTATGTGCCCGAGTATTACGGAACGTACTTCCTGGCCGGGAATCCTTTCTGTAATTACCTTCGCCAATTCAGTGGCTCCAAATTCTTCACCTTCAGCTACCACGATGATGTTCACCAATTTCTTGCGACCGTGCTTTTCTAATAGGGCTTTTACCACTTCTTCTATGTCGGTTTTTCTTTCCGGGATTAGTATGTTTTCAGCACCCGTGGCAATGCCACTATGAAGGGCAATATAACCAGAATCGCGTCCCATGACTTCTATAATAAAAAGACGGTCGTGCGCATCAGCAGTATCTCTTACTTTATCAATAGCTTCTACGGCGGTGTTTACAGCGGTATCAAAACCGATAGTAAAATCGGTGCCGGCAATATCTTTGTCAATGGTGCCAGGTAAGCCTATGCAGGGGATGTCGTATTCATGGCTAAAGGTTTTGGCCCCGCGAAAAGAGCCGTCGCCGCCAATAATTACAAGACCGTTAATACCGAATTTTGATAAATTATTGTAAGCGGTTTTTCTCCCTTCTTTAGTATAAAACTCTTTACATCTTGCTGTTTTTAGAATGGTGCCTCCGCGCTGTATAATGTTAGCCACACTTTTACTTTCCATTTTGAAAATATCCCCTTCTATCATACCTGAGAAACCGCGAAGAATTCCATAAACCTCAAGTCCTTTGTATATGCCGGTACGGACTACCGCACGAATGGCGGCATTCATCCCGGGTGCATCACCGCCGGAAGTGAGTACGCCGATCTTTGTTATTCTTTTTTTCAATTCTTTAAAAAATTATCTGTTTAAATATTTTCTTTTTTTTTATAAAATGGGGCAAAACTACACATTTTACTTTTAGTATCTAAAAGATGATTTTTAAAGGGCGTATTTCAAAAGGTTGCCAACCTTTTAACTTCCAGTGGCAATTGGCAGCGCCTTTTGAGAATGAAAGTTTATATACCATCAGTCAACTGCTATTTCTTCCTGTTTCAATAATTCCACGTCGCAGGTAATGGTAACCGTATCGCCCACTAACACGCCGCCTGCTTCCAATGCAGTATTCCAGACGAGTCCCCAGTCTTTGCGGTTTATTTTACCGGTAATGGTTAAGCCCGCTTTTTCCGCACCCCATGGATCTTTAATGACTCCGCCGAATTCTACATCCAGCTTAATTTTTTTAGTGATGTCTTTTATGGTCAGTTCACCCCAAAGTGCAAAGTTCCCATCATCATCCACCTTCTCAATGGTGTTGGAAGCAAACCTGATCTCTTTATAATGTTCCAGATCAAAAAAATCTGCGCTTCTTAAATGGGTATTACGTTGCTGATCTTTTGTTTCTAATGAATCGGGTTTCATCCAGAAGTCAACTTCAGCGGTCTTAAAATCATCTCCTGTGGTATAAATGCTACCATCGTATTCGGTGAAAATCCCTTTCACGTTGGTGATCATCAAATGCTTTACTTTAAAACCAATTTCTGTGTGAGCGGGATCAATTGTCCATTTTGTTTTTGTTGCCATTTTTGTTTTTTATTGTTAGTAATTATTTTTTATTCTTTTATTGGCCACCTGAGTATATTGCCATACTCCTCTTTATCATTAATCGTCGCTTTTACCTCCACAATAAGTAATGCAGTAATTTTAAAAAATGTAAATGCAAAATTATAGAGAGCCCTTACCTCTGCCAATGACCTATATCAATGAAAACCATTATTGTTTGATGGAATCATTTTGCCGTTCTTTTCATTTTATGGATTAAAAATTTTTTCTCTTGTAACTGTTTTTTGTGATAACCTCTTTATCTTTCCATCCTTCAAAATCATATTTTGATATTTTATTTCTGTAAAAGATAACCAATGCCTCATCCTCTTTTTCGTAAAAAAAGTATTACAGCCATTTTAGCTGATGCCAAAGAAGGGCTTTCTGATGCTACCCATTCCGCATCAGGATTAAAAAAAGTGCTGAAAGTTCGAGATCTTACTGCTATGGGAATCGCGGCCATTGTGGGAGCGGGTATATTTTCTACCATTGGTAATGCCTCTTACGAAGGAGGTCACGGTGTGTCGCTTTTATTTGTACTTACTGCCGTGTGTTGCGGATTTTCTGCTTTGTGTTATGCTGAATTTGCTTCGCGCATACCGGTAAGCGGCAGCGCTTATACGTATGCCTATGCGTCCTTCGGGGAATTGATTGCCTGGATTATCGGTTGGGATTTATTGATGGAATACGCCATTGGAAATATTGCGGTTGCCATTTCCTGGAGCCAGTATTTTGTAAATTTATTGGAAGGATTACACATTCATGTTCCTCCGTTTTTAACTACGGATTTTTTAAGTGCCTCACGCGGTTTTAAGGAAGCAGGCGCAGAATTGGCGAAAGGAACTTTATTTAAGGATCTCTCTCAAAACGTAAGAGAAGGATACACCGCGTGGCAGAATGCTCCGCAGATTGGAGGCTTCAGAATTATAGCAGATCTTCCCGCCCTGGCTATTGTATTTTTAATTACCTGGCTGGTTTACAGGGGCATCAAAGAAACCAGAAGGGCTACCAACTTAATGGTGGGTTTAAAAATTATTATTCTTGTGGTGGTAATTGCTATCGGGGCTTTTTATGTAGCGCCGGCCAATTGGAGTCCTTTTTTACCAAATGGCTTTAGCGGAATGATGAAAGGAGTATCCGCCGTATTTTTTGCCTACATTGGTTTTGATGCCATTTCAACAACGGCGGAAGAATGTGAAAATCCTCAAAGAGATTTACCGAGAGGGATGATCTATTCACTTATTATTTGCACTGTTCTCTACATAATAATTGCGCTGGTATTAACTGGTATGGTTTCTTATAAAGAATTGCAGGTAGGCGATCCGTTGGCCTTTGTGTTTCAACAGGTAGGGCTCGATAAAATAAGTTACATTATTTCTTTCAGCGCGGTAATTGCTACCGCCAGTGTATTGCTTGTTTTTCAAATGGGGCAGCCGCGTATATGGATGAGCATGAGCCGGGACGGGTTGCTGCCAAAGGCTTTTAGCAGTATTCATCCAAAATATAAAACCCCTTCTTTTGCCACGCTTGTTACCGGTTTCGTGGTGGCCATTCCCGCGCTTTTTTTGAACTTAACTGAAGTAACAGACCTTACCAGTATTGGAACCCTGTTTGCATTTGTGCTGGTTTGTGGTGGCGTTCTTTTACTGCCTAAAAGAGAGGCGGGCGAAGCCAAACCTAAATTTCAAATACCATTTATAAGTTCACAATTTATTGTACCCGTACTTTTTATTGTTGGGGTAATTGTGTTCTGGAAAAATTTTATCGGCCTTTTTGATTTTACAGAAGGATGGGAAATTTTTCGTGATAAATTACCTTTCTTTTTGTTCGTAATTCTTGCGATAGCGTTAACGGTTGCTTCTTTTATAAAAAAGCTTTCTTTAATTCCTGTTCTGGGTTTGGCAAGTTGCTTTTATTTAATGACAGAATTGGGCTACACCAACTGGATGCGGTTTCTTATATGGCTGGTGGTGGGGCTTGTTATTTATTTTCTTTACAGCCGGCACCATAGTAAGTTGCGGAAGGAAGAGGTGGATTGATGTTTGATGTAAGATGTGGGATGTACGGCAACACTTAAAGTCAGATGCTTCCATACCAGCACCAATTGCAGGAGCATTTATAAATTTGCCAGTTACAATCCGGTGCGCGTATCATAAACAAATTTCGCTTACCGCTACAGCCTGTATTTGCGTAAGGGATAGATGGGTAATAATTATTAAACCATCTTTTGAAGAAGGTCGAATAAGAAATGCATTATTTCACGGGTTTTGTCAAATATGGTGGCAATTTGAAATAGTAATAAAGAAAACAAAACATAAAACATCCCTGTGTATTTTGAGGAAAAATTAAATACTTTTTGAACGATGGGACGGCTGATTTTTTTAGTAGAAAATATCAGCGGTATCATTATACCTATTGCTGCTCCAACTAAAATATCTGTGGGGAAATGTAAGCCGAAATAAATTCTTGGAAAACAAATTATAAAGAATGCATACAAGTAGGCAATCAATCCGGCTTTCCTGGAGAGTAAGAAAATGCAGGTGGCCAAAGAAAAAAATAAAACGGCATGATCGCTGGGGAAAGAACTCCATGTTTCCAGTCCTTCGGATGTCATTCCAAAGGGTCTTACAAAATGCAAATCCGTGTTGAGAAAAGGCCTTGCCCTGTACGGAAGTAATATAGCCATTGATCGGGCTACAACGATTGAAACCAAACTTGAAAAGATACCAATTACTATGAGTCCCCGATTAGATGTGATTTTTGGACTTTTTTGAAACCAAAAAAAAATTAATGCCAAAACAAATGGAGTGCCTTTTACAAAATTATTTTCAATAATATGGGCTATTATATAATCGAATAAGTGTGAATCCTGAGAGAATCTGTTTACAAATTCCATGATTGAATTGTCAAATAAATTCATGTAAATTACTTTTTTGTGTAAATTATTTATTAGTCTTTTATCACCATAAGCTATTCCAATCTAAATGTACATATAAAATATAATACCCTTGAAATATAATACACTGGAATTTATGTCTTAGATCAAACATCGTACATCCCATATCAAACATCATCCATTATACTTAACTCACTAACTTTGTGTTATGAAATACCAACCTGGCGATACCGTACTGATTTTGCATTCCAATGAGGAAGGTAAGGTAGTGGAAATCATCAATGATAAAATGGTATTAATAGACGTGGAAGGGGTGCGCTTTCCGGCCTACATTGACCAGATTGATTTCCCTTATTTTAAAAGGTTTACGGAGAAAAAGATTTTTCCTGAAAAATGGGATAAAACGTATGCGGGTGTTGTCCAAACAGAAAAAGCGGTTGAAAAATATAAGGTAAGCACCGGCGTTTGGCTTTCTTTTATACCCATATTTAATAAAGATATTTTTGACGATGATGTGGTAGAAAAATTTAAGATTTACCTGGTAAACCACACAGGAGAAAGTCTTGATTTTAATTATCAGATACAATTTTTAGGCACTCGCGGTTTTGAGGCAAAGGATGCTGTTTTTCCCTTCGCTGATTTTTATCTTCATGATATTCCCTTTGAGGAAATGAATGATTCTCCCAAATTTGAATTTGATTTTTCTCTTACTCATCCCAATAAAAAAAAGGCGCCTCATTTTGAAATTACTTTTAAAATAAAAGCAAAACAATTGTTTCAGAAGATCGAGGCCCTGAGATTAAAAAATGACTCCAATTTTTCTTTTAATCTTTTTGAAAGTTATCCCGATAAAACAGACGAAGTCATTCCAGATTATAATGATTCTCATGGCCACTTTTACAACGTTTCACAGGCAAAACAAAAACTGGAACCCGCCCGTTCTGTAATAGATCTGCACATTGAAAAGCTAACCGACAACTGGAAAGGGCTAAGCAATTTTGAAATACTCACTATTCAATTAAATAATTTTGAAAAATATTATAACCTGGCTGTGGCGCACCGCCAGCCCAATCTTATAGTGGTTCATGGAATTGGTACCGGGAAACTCCGTAATGAAATTCATGAAATATTAAAAACGAAAAAGGAAGTGAAAAGTTTTGCCAATCAATATCATAATAATTTTGGATTTGGCGCCACGGAAATATTTTTTCAATATTAATTCTCCTTTGGTTTACAGATTTTCAGAGTAATAAAATTTGCATTTCCCCATCTGAAATCTCCCATTTCATTGGTGTATCTTTGCCCAACTGCAAACCGGGTTATCGCTCCTGTTGATTCAGGGGAGGAAAGTCCGGCCAGCGAAGGGCAACACACCGGTTAATAGCCGGTTCCGGCTTCATTGACGGGAAGATAGTGCCACAGAAAATAACCGTTCCGTTTCGGTTTTTAATCGAATGGAATAAGGGTGAAAACGTGAGGTAAGAGCTCACGATACCGGCAAGTAATTAGCGGTATGGGTAAACCTTGTGTGCTGTAATGCCACGTATATCCCGGTTTGCGCTTATGCGCAAGGTAAGCGGCCCGTTTACTCGGGAAGGGTAGGCAGCAAGACTGTTGCAGTAATGTAACGGCCAGATAAATGATAACCTCCCGTTGCCAAACGGGATACAGAATCCGGCTTATAGGTTTGCAGTATTTTTTTTAAAGGTGATCTGAGAGGATTGCCTTTTTTCGTAGTAGAGCAATCGTCAATGGTCAATCGTCAATGTGAATAGTTACATCTTCCAATCCTCTACTCCTGCTTTAACAATTTAACCTTTTAACAATTCCTCAATTCATCTATCTTCGCAGGCCAAAAAACAGTTCTTACGAATGTTAAGCAGAAGAAATATACGGGTGAAAGTGATGCAAACCCTTTATAGTGTTGAATCCATGGACAATGAAACCCGCACCGGGGAGCCATTACGGATACTTAAAAAAAAGCTGGAACATTCCCGTCAGTTATTTACTTATCTCATTTATTTTATAATAGAAGTAACACGGTATGCTGAAAAGGATGCGCTGCAAAAGGCTTCCAAGCATTTGCCTTCGGCCAATGATCTTCATATTAATATAAAGATTGCCGGTAATGAAATCGTTTGGGCAGCTCTTGAAAATGACTCATTTAAGAAGACTATTGAAGACCTGAAAATTAAATACCTGGTGGACGATGAATTGGTTCGCAAAAGTTATCTGGCTCTGGTAAATTCGCCGGAATACAAAGAATATATTTTACAACCATCACGTGAAAAAAAATCTGAAAAGAAAATCCTTGAATTTGTTTTTTCTGATCTCATGCTGGATAATGATCTGTTTGTAAGCGATGTGGAAGAAAAATTTATTCACTGGGATGACGACGCGGAAACGGCCATTCTATTGATGAATGGCTTCTTTCAAAAACCGTCACAGTTTAATTTTTCAGAAATGGTAGGCCCTGAAAAAATGGACTTTGCCATCAATCTTCTTGAAAGTGTAATAGATAAGAATGACTATTGCCTCGAAATCATTAAACCCAAATTGAAAAACTGGGATTCTGAAAGAATCGCTTCGCTGGATATGATACTGATGAAGATGGGCGTGTGCGAATTATTATATTTTGAAACCATTCCGCCGAAAGTTACCATCAATGAATATATTGACCTGGCAAAGGAATATAGCACAGAACAAAGCGGCCATTTTATTAATGGCATTCTGGATAATATACATAAAGAGTTGTTGGCGCAAAATAAAATACACAAGAAGAATTTTAAAAACAGCACATTATAATATCTTTGAAAGAAAATACCCGGCAATGAAAAAATGGATACTCGGACTTTGCATTTTGTGCACGATATTTTCGTGCAATATCAGGAACACAGAAAATAAGGGGCAGGCACATTTGTCCAAAACCAATCAGTCTTTTACTGATAGTACTACCGTGCAAATAATAGACTCCATTTATAATTTTGGGAAAGCTACAGATGGTGAAAACGTGGTTTTCAGTTACCGCTTTCGGAATACGGGCAACAAGGCATTAATTATTTCTTCGGCTACAGCCAGTTGTGGCTGCACCGTTCCGGAAAAACCAGAGCAACCTATAAAGCCCGGAGAAACAGGATTTTTAAAAGTAGTTTTCAGCACCAAAGGAAGGGTAGGCCCGGTGCACAAAGAAGTAAATGTGGTCTCCAACGCTTATCCCGCGTTTCCGGCTTTACAATTAATGGGTGAAGTAATTTCAGCAGAAAAATAAATATTTTTTTAACCGCTGTACATGCAGCAAAACAAAACAAGCGATATGAATTTAGCAATGGTATTTCTAATGTTAGGACAAGGTGGCCAGGGTGGTGGTGGCGGATTTCAATTTGTATTTTTAGGTTTAATGATCCTCGTGTTCTGGATGTTTATGATAAGGCCGCAGGCAAAAAAAGCCAAGCAGCAAAAACAGTTTATGCAGAACCTGCAGAAGGGTGATAAAATTGTTACCATTGCCGGTATTCATGGCACGGTAAATAAAATAAATGAAGACGGCACTTTTATGCTGGAAATAAATCCCGGTTCTTATATCAAGATGGAAAAAAGCGCCGTAAGCATGGAGATGACAGCCAATATGAATAAGGTAAATACTCCGGCCCCTATAAAGTAGTTTTTTTGATGTACGGCGTTTGATGTACGACGTTTGATGTTTGATGTGCGATGTAACCATGCGGCAAGGTTTTTTTACATTGTACATCAAACATTTTGCTGCTTATATTTTTTTACATAGTACCTATCAAACGGTAAAGCGCCATTCATTTTAAAACTTTAATTTTTAAAACCTCAAATCATTAGCAATGCTTCGCATCGGGTTAACAGGAGGTATCGGCAGCGGCAAAACCACGGTTGCCCGTATCTTCGAAGCGCTGGGAATTCCGGTTTATAATGCGGATGATGCTTCCAAAAGATTGATGGCCGAAGATGAAGATTTAAAAAAACAGATTCAAAATTCTTTTGGAAAAGAATCTTATATCCACAACGAATTAAACCGTAAATATCTGGCTGAACAGGTATTTACCCATCCAGAGAAGTTAGAGTTGCTTAATTCATTGGTTCACCCTGCCACTCTTAAAGATGCCTCGGAATGGATGGATAAGCAAAAGGCGCCTTACCTTATAAAAGAAGCCGCCCTGATATTTGAAAGTGGTTTCCAAAAATACCTTGATTTTGTAATTGGCGTAAAAGCCCCATTGGCATTGCGTATCCAACGAACCATGCAACGGGATCAGATAGACGCAGACAAAGTAAAGGCCCGCATAGACAGGCAGATGGAGGAAGAAATTAAATTGCGTTTATGCAACTACGTTATAGTCAATGATGAGCAACAATTACTGATTCCCCAGGTACTGGCATTGCATGAGAAGTTTATGAGTTCTCCCAGGTAGCAGAGGAAAATATTTTTTAATTCAAAGAAGAAGATAAAAGGGTTTTATATCATAGGTAATAAAATCATCTAACTTTGCACCATGCTTTCAAAAAAAGACCATATAGATTATTGGTTGACTTCCGCTGAACAGGATTGGGAAAGAGCTATGTTTTTGTATGAAAAGAAAGATTATGTCTTTTGTTTGTTTTGTGTGCATTTAAGTATTGAAAAGCTAACCAAGGCTTTATGGGTAAAGGAAAATAAGAATAATAATTATCCTCCAAGAATTCATGAAATCAAGTATTTGTTAGCTGATACTTCGTTTACACCGGATCCTGTTCAAAGTCTGTTTATTGACAACCTCCAGAGATACCAGATTGAAGGCAGGTATCCTGATTATAAAAAATTAATTTATAGTTATACTACTTCAGGCTATACCGACGAATTGTTGAACCATGCAAAAAAATTAAAAAAATGCTTGCAAGACAAGATATCATAAAGGCAGTTAAGGAGTTTGTTGTTAGCGCTCATGAGAATCATATAATCATTGAAAGGATATTACTTTTTGGAAGTTATGCTAAAGGGAATCCTCATAGGTATAGCGATATTGATTTAGCTGTGTTTTCTCCCCAGTTTAGCAATAGTCATTTTGAAAATAATAAAGCCATTCAGTTTACAAAACGATTACCCCAAATGCAGTTGCATCTTTATCCTGTAGAAGAATATGAAAAGAATGATTTTGTTCAGGAAATAAAGAAACATGCTGTGGACCTGACTCCCACCATAGTCCAAGAGAGGTAGCCTCTTTAAATATTAAAATTGATGGATTGTATAAGTTAGAATAATTTTTATAAATATTTCTTTTCTCTTTTTACATTCAGGATCAACTTTTTTGCAAAGGCAATTATTCCGCATTTTGGGCGTTTATATTATTAGTGGAAGAAAAGAATCATCATTTGAATGTATTCAAATTGATGTATTGCCGAGTTGGAACAAAATCCTAAATGAGAATTAAGTCAACCAGGAATAATGAAACGCAAAACCGATAAAACCACCATCCTTTTTGTAAATAAAAGTCAGCAGGCCATAAAGCCGATACAAATTTCCAGCAAATTAATTGTAAACTGGAAGAAATACATTGCCGCAATATTTTTACTTTTTATTTGTTTAATCGGTACTATCGTTTACCTGGGTTCCGATAAAATAAAGCAAAGCCAACTACAGGAATCTCTTACAAAGAAATTGCAGTCTATGCATGTTTCAATGGCTGAAGCCGATACCAATGCTATTCGTGAAAAGTTTACAAAAATAAACGAAGAACTTTCCGGCATCAATCGTTCTCTTAAAGCCCGCGGTGTAAAAGCGGTGTTTAATGAGCCGCAAGGGGGCGAGGAGGACAGTGATATTTTATCAATAGATGAGATCAGCGATTTCTATGAAGGGTACCTTAAAAAAGTAAGCTACAACATTTCTTATACGCCCATAGGGTATCCGTATCACGGTTCCATCACTTCCACTTTCGGGCACAGGGAAAATCCTTTTGAAGGTTCCGCTATTGAAACCCATAAGGGGCTTGATATCAGGGCTCCAATGGGGGCGCCTGTAAAGGCTACAGCAAAAGGTAATGTACAATTTGCGGGTGTAAAAGGAGGTTATGGAAATTGTATCATTTTAAAACATGGCAATGGTTTTGAAACCCTGTATGGCCATTTATCAAAAATATGGGTGAAGGCCGGACAGAAAATAGAGATAGGGCAGCAAATTGGAAATGTTGGTTCCACCGGCCGCTCCACAGGGCCACACCTTCATTACGAAGTACACAAAAATGGCCAGAGAATTAATCCTGAATCTTTTTTAACCCTTTGAAAATTATGTTTAAGAAAAACTCAAAAGAAAAACCTTTGGAAATTAACCAGCAGGAAATTTCAACAATCATTGGTGAAGGCTATACTTTCACCGGAGAATTTTCTGGTGCATCAGCAATAAGGATTGAAGGAAAAATTATTGGAAATATAAATGTTGATGGAGGAGTGGTGCTGGGAGAAAAAGGAATCATTG
>JBDSOE010000214.1:0-4962 GCA_039915005.1 Ginsengibacter sp. | reverse complement strand
ACTACTTTCTTTATTTCTTCTGAAATTGTAAAATGGAGCCTCAAAGATTTAAAAGTATTAGACAGGCACCCAACTTATTATTCTCCCGGCCACCTTATGATACCAGGTGGTGATACGAGAAAACCTTATGGAAAATACTTAATAGCGTATAATAAAATTACCAAAGACAGGTATTTGCCAACCGGTCCGGAACTGGCACAATCTGCACAATTATTTGATATCAGCGGAGACAAAATGAAACTGTTAGCCGACTATCCAAGTATAGGCGAACCTCATTATGCGCAAGCGCTTCCTGCAGAAATGCTTTCTAAAACTTCTTTGAAAATATTTAAGTTGGAAGAGAATCATCATCCGTACGTAACCATGGGTGAAAAGAATTCTAAGGTGGTTCGTGCAGGAAACAAAGTGCATGTATATATGACCATGATACGTTCTCATTTTTCACCTGATAATATTGAAGGTGTGAAAGTAGGTGATGAAGTGTATTTTCATCTTACTAACCTTGAACAGGATTGGGATGTGCCACATGGCTTTGCAGTAAAAGGCGCTCTCACCGGGGAATTGCTGGTGATGCCGGGAGAAACACAAACTTTAAAATGGATGCCTTTAAAGGAAGGAATTTACCCCATTTACTGTACAGACTTCTGTAGTGCCTTACACCAGGAAATGCAGGGATACGTAAGGGTTTCACCGAAAGGTTCTAATGTACCCATCTCATTTAGCCTTGGCAAAAATTCTGATGCTGCAGATTCTTTATTAAAAAAATAATTCTTAAAAAATGAACGGGCTGTGCAAGGCCCGTTTATTTTTAAATTGAGGGTTTAAATTATTAAAAATGAAAGAAGGGATTCAATTGCAAAGCCTGAATTTATGGCCACGTACCATTACCATCCTTTGCGGACTTGCATTAATAGTAGTTTTATTTGTTCCGCTTTGGCAGATAGAATTAGCTGCACCACAATATCCTGAAGGGCTTGTACTAAAAATGTATCCGAATAAATTAGCCGGAAATGTGGATGTAATTAACGGCTTAAATCATTACATCGGAATGAAAACCCTTCATGCAAATAATTTTATAGAATTTACCATTCTGCCATACATCATTGGATTCTTTGCTGCATTTTGTTTTTTGGTTGCCATCATTAATAAAAGAAAATGGCTTACAGGCTTGTTAATTTCATTTGTTCTTTTTGGAGTAATTGCAATGATTGATTTTTACAGATGGAATTATAATTATGGCCACGACCTGGATCCCAATGCTGCGATACAAGTTCCGGGAATGAGTTACCAGCCTCCATTAATAGGCTATAAACAATTGTTGAATTTCGGCGCTTATTCTATTCCGGATATTGGCGGATGGATATTTATTAGTGTAGGATTATTATTACTAACTGCTGTTATTATTCAATATAAAAAAAAAGAAAAACCTGGTTATGAATACAGTAAATAAAATGGTTGCTGCCATTTCAGCATTTTTAATGTTCACCTTAATGTCCTGCCACTCAGGGCCACAGCCCATTAAGCTTGGCGCAGATGCGTGCAGCTTTTGTAAAATGAGCATTGCCGATAAACATTTTGGTGGAGAGATCATAACTAATAAAGGGAAGGTTTATAAGTTTGATGATACGCATTGTATCATTGGATTTATGAAAGCAAATACCATTAATAACAACGACATCCAAGAAACGTGGTTGGTGAATTTTGACGAGCCCCATAATTTTATTGATGCTAAAAAAGCTTTTCTTTTAAAAAGCAGCGACCTTCATTCGCCAATGGGCGGCAATGTTGCCAGCTTTATTGATGAAGGCAAATTGAAAGAAGCCATGATAAAAATTAAAGGCGAAACCGTCACCTGGGATGCCTTGGTAAATGAAAAATAATGCGACACCTCTTCAACATACTATTTTTATTCCTGCTCTTTTTAACGGCAATATCCGTGGAAGGAAAAACGATTCCTGTCGGGAAAAGCAGGCAAATAAAAACCATCCAAAAAGCCATCGACATCGCTGAAAAAGGAGATACCGTTTTGGTGGATGCGGGAGTTTATAAAGAAGGAGGCATTATCATTCAAAAATCAATTGTATTAAAAGGAATTGATCACCCGGTAATTGACGGCGAGCATAAACATGAAATTCTTTTCATAAGAGGAACCCATATAACTGTTGATGGCTTTAAGTTACAGCACACAGGCCGATCGGAGATAAAAGATATTGGAGCAATAATGATTTATGATAGTTACCATGTAACCGCGATCAATAATATTGTGGATGACGCCAATTTTGGTATCTCACTTCAGAACAGCAGAAACTGTACAGTTAAAAATAATGCTATTACTGCGTACGGGAAAAATGAAGTACAAAGTGGTAATGGCATCCATTGCTGGAAGTCTGATAGTTTATTGATAATAGGGAATAAAATAACAGGCCATCGTGATGGAATTTATTTTGAATTCGTTACTAACTCTTTAGTATGGAGAAATATCAGCAGGAAAAATGTGCGCTATGGAATCCATTTTATGTTCTCGCATCATGATACTTATATTGGAAATGTGTTTGAAGAAAATGAATCGGGCGTAGCCGTGATGTACACCCATAATATTCACATGTACAACAATTATTTTCTGAACAACTGGGGCGCCGCTGCCTATGGAATTTTGCTGAAAGACATTACTGACAGCGATATTTCAGGAAATGTTTTTACTAAAAACACTACGGCTTTACACATGGAGGGATGCAGCCGCATCAATTTATATAAAAATACTTTTTCCAATAATGGCTTTGCTGTAAAGATACAGGCGAGCTGTGATGACAATGCTTTTTATAAAAATAATTTTACAGGAAATACTTTTGACATAGGCACCAACGGATCATTGGTGCTCAACACTTTTAATGGAAATTATTGGGATAAATATGAAGGCTACGATATTAACCGCGATAACATTGGCGATGTGCCTTACCATCCTGTAAGTATGTATTCCATGATCATCGAAAGCAATCCCTCTGCTCTTATGCTTTTCAGAAGTTTGATCGTTTCTTTATTAGATAAAAGTGAAAAGGTATTACCCGGCATCACGCCGGAAAACCTGAAAGATGAAACCCCTTTAATGAGACCACTACCATTATGATAGTTACTAAAAATATTACGAAGAAGTTTGGAAAACTAAAAGCCCTCGACAATGTATCGGTTACCTTCTCCAAAGGTGAATGTATTGCTTTACTTGGTCCGAACGGTTGTGGAAAAACCACGTTGATAAAATCAATGCTGGGAATGGTAGTACCCGATAGCGGCTCTATCCATTTTAATAATGAACTCATCACCAACAAATGGATGTACCGCAGCCAAATCGGTTACATGCCTCAGATTGGTCGCTATCCCGAAAATATGACGATAGCCAATATCATAGACATGATGAAAGATATCAGAAAAGGCAGCAATACAAATCCTGATGAAGACCTCGTAAAAAGCTTTGGGTTGAAAACTATGATGCAAAAGAAAATGAGCACCCTCTCTGGGGGAACCACGCAGAAAGTAAGTGCTGCCCTGGCTTTCATGTTCAACCCGGATGTTTTAATTCTTGACGAACCTACAGCGGGGCTTGATCCGCTTTCTTCAGAGAAACTGAAGCAAAAAATAATAAAAGAAAAACAAAATGGCAAACTGATCCTCATCACTTCGCATGTATTGAGCGAACTGGACGACCTGGTAACAGAAGTATTTTATATGCAGGAAGGCAAACTATTATTTCATAAAAGGCTTGCCGCATTGAAAGAAGAAACCGGGGAAGTAAAATTATCAAAAGCCATTGCCAAAATAATGCTTGAGCAGGATTTGGTGTGAATTGATGTTGAGTAGCAGTCGTTACGGCGATAGCCGTCAGACTGCGGCTTAGATAGCAAAAAGCTTATTTCAAAATTCTTCTTATGAAAAAAAATTGAAAAGTTGAAACAGAACCTCTATGAAAAAATTATTAAAATATGTGATCGTTGATATTGTTCAGAATAAAATTGTATTGATCTATACGCTTTTATTACTCATAATATCATTGAGTGTTTTTAACCTTGAAAATAATGCAGCAAAGGGTTTGCTCAGTTTATTAAATATTATCCTGATCATTGTTCCATTGATCTGTATTATTTTTTCTACTATTTACATTTACAACAGTTCAGAATTTATTGAGTTGCTGGTAAGCCAGCCGCTAAAAAGAAGAACTATCTGGCTAAGTATTTTTTCAGGATTAACCTCTTCCCTCGCGCTTGCTTTTTTCATCGGCGCTGGCATTCCCATTTTACTTTATCATGCAGATGCCACGGGATTTATGATGATCGCCATGGGGCTTTTCTTAACCGTAGTTTTTGTAAGCATTGCCATGCTGGCCGCAGGCCTCACACGCGACAAGGCAAAAGGAATTGGATTGTCAATACTATTATGGCTTTATTTTTCATTGATCTTCGATGCCTTGGTTTTATTCTTTTTATTTCAGTTCCAGGATTATCCTTTGGAAAATGTAATGGTGATCTTTAGCTTTCTGAATCCCATAGACCTTAGCCGCATCCAGATACTTTTGCAAATGGACATCTCTGCTTTGATGGGCTACACCGGCGCCATTTTCCGCGAATTTTTTGGTAACAATACCGGCATTCTTCTCTCATTTTTAGGATTGTCTGTCTGGATCATTTTCCCACTTATGATTTCATTGAAGAAATTTAAGAGTAAGGATTTGTAGGAAATGGATGCATTTCAATTTGTCGCCGGTTGGTGGGACCCCAGCATTGGCGCAGCGTGGTAGCAAAGATTTTGTGCGTTGGCTATGCTTCTGCCGATTACAATATAATAAACCGGGTTTCAAAACCCTTCCTGATTTTATCAAAACCGCAAACGCAATGACAGACCAACTTTCCGTCTTTGCGAGGCGCAGTTCTGACTTCAACTTTTTACAAACCCTCCGCGCCGTGGCAATCTCAC
>JBDSOE010000187.1:0-3227 GCA_039915005.1 Ginsengibacter sp. | reverse complement strand
AATCAGAAAAAAAAGGATATTAATACTGAAAATCAGCCCACGGCCTACATCGATTATGCCGTAGCGCCTTCTTGATAAAATAATGGTTTAGACTGAGATTAGGGACTAAAATTTTTTTAAAAAAAATAGGGATTTATTCATTAATTCTTTAGAAACTAAAAAATATTACGTTAAATGAAATTGAGCTCCTCATTGCTTAAAATTGATGAAAAATCAAAAGATAAACCTACTAATGGATTATCAGGCTATTCCTTGAAAATCTGGGTACAGTCCTTAGGTCCGGGGATTATCATTGCAGCGCTTGTTTTTGGCCCGAGCAAAATTACGATTACATCAATGCTTGGTGCTAATTACAATTATTCCATGTTGTGGATTGTTGTAGTGGCCATTTTCTTTATGACCATCTTTACTTATATGTCAGCAAGGATCGGTATTGCTACTCAAAAATCGCTGCTTGCTACAATAGGTGAAAAGTGGGGAATACCAGCCAGGGTAGCTATAGGTCTGGGTATCTTCCTGGTGACGGCATCTTTTCAGGCGGGGAATTCTATTGGTGCTGGTATTTCCCTTGCTGAACCTACTCATACATCTCAGGTTCCCTGGATTATTCTGTTTAACCTAATCGCTATCAGCTTACTTTTTTTTAAAGCATTTTATAAAGTTCTTGAGAAAATAATGATCGGATTAATTTTCCTGATGCTTTTTGCTTTTATTACCACATTGGTGTTATCGCGCCCCCCGGTTTCTGATGTTGTTACAGGTTTGGTTCCTTCCGTCCCTTCAGGATCTATGGGGCTTATCATTGCCTTTATGGCTTCGTGTTTTTCTATAGTAGGGGCCTGCTATCAATCTTACCTGGTTCAGGAAAGAAAAAGAATTCGTCCTGATGTGGCTCAAACGGGGAAAGAGAGTTTTGTTGGAATGTGCATACTCGGATTGATGAGCGCTATCTTACTTATGTGCTCAGCAGCAGTATTACATCCTACTGGAATTGCTATCAACTCTGCCACAGATATGGCAAAAGCATTGGAGCCTGCTTTTGGAAAGTATGCATCTTATCTTTTTCTTGCGGGACTTTTCGGAGCTTCTTTTTCTTCACTTATTGGCAATGCTACACTTGGTGGTACCTTATCAGGGGATGCCTTGGGCTTTGGGGGAGAACTAAGTTCCAGGAGAATCCGTATTCTTATTGCACTTATTATGCTTATTGGTGCTGTAGTTGCAATTATTTTTGGAAAGCTGCCGTTGCAATTGATTATTCTCGCGCAAGCAGTAACTATTTTTGTTGTACCCTTTATAGGGATTGCAATATATCTGGTTGCCAATGATCGAAAATTAATGGGAACCTATCGCAATAAAGCTTTCAGCAATGTTGCCGGTGGCATCGGGCTATTGATCATGATATTCCTGGCGTTGAGTAATATAAAGACTTTCTTTTTTAAATAAGAAAAGCAAAAAAAAGTATATAAGACTGGTTATTATAAAAACGATGGATGAGAAAATATATTTTGTTATTAAAAAATACAACGGTTTTGGGATTTCATTTTTCTTCCATTAAACAAATAAAATGTAAATGAAAATATATTCTACGATATACAATTCTCTTTGTTTAATACTGATTATTGTTTTGGGCAACTCCTGTAACAGATTAGAGCAGAAAAAATTTGTAGCACCTGTGGAACAGATAATCAGGATAGACAGTACAAAAATAGGAGTTACTACAATTCTTTCCGATTTAAACGTGCCGTGGGAAATTGCCTGGGGACCTGATAATCAAATTTGGTTTACCGAACAAAGTGGTACAATCAGTAAGGTGGATCCACATACCGGTAAAAAGAAACTTTTATTGGATATTACACATGAAGTATACCGCCAGCGAACCCTTGGTTTACTTGGAATGGTTATTTACCCTGACAAAAAACAACATTATTTAATCGTAGATTATACCACACATACAGGGAAAGATTCAATTTTGGTATCGCGACTTGTACGTTATACTTACACAAATGATACTTTAAAGAATCCATTCATCCTTCTTGAAATACCTGGTGGCCCGGGAGGGCATAATGGTTCAAGAGTGGCAGTATCTCCCGATGGAAAAGTATTCTGGTCAACAGGAGATGCAACACGAGATAAAAATGCACAGGATATTTTATCCTTAAATGGCAAAATTTTACGACTAAATATAGACGGATCAATTCCCATAGATAACCCATATCCTGGCAGCCCGGTCTGGTCATTTGGCCATCGCAATTCACAGGGGCTTGTTTTTACACCTGAAGGTATTCTTTTTAATTCTGAGCATGGAGATGCTACGGATGATGAGGTCAATTTGATTCAAAAGAGTAGAAATTATGGTTGGCCAAACGTGGAAGGTTATTGTAATACTCCCGATGAAAAAGCATATTGTGATAGTACAGGCATCGCTGAGCCTATTAAAGCATGGACACCATGCATTGCACCATCCGGCATAGATTATTACCATTCGGCTAAAATTCCTGAATGGAACAATTCTATCCTGCTGGTCACTCTCAAAGGAAGCAGTTTTAGAGTTTTAAAGCTTAATAAACAGGGGAATAGCATTATATCCGAAAAAATATATTTCCAAAATCAATTTGGACGGTTGCGGGATATTTGTGTTTCTCCAACCGGCGATATTTATATCTCCACAAGCAATCGGGACTGGAATCCATTGGGGGTCCCGAAAAAAAATGATGACCGAATCATTCGAATTGGTAAAATCAGTGAAGTGGATAACCTATCACAAGTTAACATAAATGATGTAGCAGATGCAGCTTCAGGAAGGGTATCATTACCTGAATCATCCTCTCCCGGAAATACAATTTATACTAACTATTGTGCTTCATGCCATAAAAAAGATGGTAGCGGTGTTGCAGGAACTTTCCCTGCATTACGCAATAATCAGTATGTAACAGGCGAGAAAAGATTGTTGACAAAAATAGTATTAAAAGGTTCAGTAGCATTGCCAATTAAGAACCAGTATGAAAAAAGTGAGAAGATGCCAGCATTCAATTTTCTGAATGACCAGCAAATTGCTGATGTTCTCACTTATATACGTCAAACTTGGGGAAACCACGCTGATAGTATCAGCAATGAGGAAGTAAAAAAGACACGGAAATAATTAAAATAAATATAGTCCTATGCAAGACATTAAATCAATAGTGAAAGAACTTTTGCAACCATCAGATGCTTTGGTATCAGATATG
>JBDSOE010000143.1:0-12917 GCA_039915005.1 Ginsengibacter sp. | reverse complement strand
GACCGCCGAAGAAAGCGTCCCGACCGGAACGAAGTGGAGTTAATGTGGATCGGAACGCGTCAGCGGTCTGAACCCTTCAATGAAAATAGATCGTTCAGGCCGCCAAAGAAAGCGTCCAGACCGGAATGAAGTGGAGTTAATGTGGGTCGGAACGCGTCAGCGGTCTGAACCCATGAATGGAGAAAGATAATCGTTCAGGCCGTCGAAGGAAAGCACCCCGACCGGGCTGCTCCATTTTGATTTTATTCCTTCCCGGCCAGCACAATCACAATCTCGCCCTTCACCGTTTTTGCATTGAAATAATCATACACTTCCTGCAGCGAACCTCTTTTGTTTTCCTCAAAAATTTTGGTAAGCTCGCGGCTTACACAGCATTGCCTTTCGGCGCCAAAATTGTCTATAAAATCTTTTAAAGTTCTCGGTAAGCGCATAGGGCTTTAATAAAAAACCATGGTTCTTGTTTCTTCTGCCATTCGTTTTAAAAAAGTTTGCCTTCCCTTTTTTAAAGGAAGAAAGCCCTCAAAACAAAAACTATTCATCGGCAATCCGCTGTTCACCAAGGCGGGCACAAAGGCCGTGGCGCCAGGCAGGCACTCTACTTTTACGCCGGCTTTAATACATTCACGAACCAATAAAAATGCAGGATCGCTTACGCCGGGCGTACCGGCATCCGTGATCAATGCCATCGTTTTCCCGGCCAGCAATTGTTCCGTTAAATGCGTAATTATTTTGTGTTCATTGTGCTGATGATAAGGAGTTGTGGGTTTTTCTATTTCATAGTAACGGAGAAGCTTAGACGAAGTACGGGTATCTTCTGCTAGAATTAAATCTACTGATTTCAATATATCTAAAGAACGCAGTGTAATATCCTTCAAATTGCCAAGTGGAGTAGGAACCAGGTAAAGCATAATCAGTTTGATCTTTGAATTAATTCGTTTAATAAAACAACTACTTCATCAATCTTTTTTTTATTTAGGATACTAAATCGTTTCAAAACCTGTGATTGTTCAATTGTAAAAAGCTTGTGGTATTTAATTATAGATTCTTCAGGCAACATACCTAATTCCAAATCATCATTATTTAAAGTAACAGAATAATCATCCTTATAAAGATTACTGGTGATAACCGCAATCAGAATATCCGGATAATTTTTATTGTAATAATTATTTGAAATAATTAACACCGGCCTTCTCTTTGATGAAGATAAATTGGAGTAAGGAAATGGAACTAAAACAGTCTCTCGTTGATTATACATGATCCCAGACGGAGTTTGGTGATGGCCAGTTTTTTAGAACGGAGGTTTCGGTTAAATCACTTGTATTATTGCCAAGATAAAGGCCATATTTTTCTTCGTAAAGCAAATCAACAAGCCTATTCAGTTTTTCCAGAAGAGTATTATTCCTTAATAGTGAAAGCTCTTCTTTCATTGCTTCATATTCCTTAACAGATATTTGAATAGTCTCAATCATAAATCCAAATTTATGGAATTTAAATCAATTTTATTTAAATAGAAGCTGTCCAAAAATGAATTATTTGGTAATTAATTAACCCAGTAACTAATCAACTAATTACTATTTGAAACTCTTCCATTACAGGATTGGCCAATAGCTTCTGAGCCGCCTCTTCCGCCATCAACCTGGCTTCTTCTGCCGACGAAGCTTCCAGGCTCAAATGAATATGCCTTCCAATTCTTACGTCTGTTACATTTTTGATTCCAAGATTGGCAAGCCCGCCCAGCACGGCTTTCCCCTGTGGATCTAGTAATTCTTTTAAAGGCATTACTTTTATTTCTGCTGCAAAATTCATCCTTCTTTTATTTTTGAGGTGGTTAATGAAAATAAAATATAAAATACGAAAACTACCGGCACCGCCAGCCAGTGCAAAAATAAAGCAGCAATGATGGCAATGGTCAATAAAATTATTTTTGGCATATTGGTTTTAAGAGTGAAGTCCGGAAATTTTAATGACATCATCCGGATATTGGAAATCATCAGGTAACTCAACATGATAACCAATCCATACAAAAGCCACTTATTCATGATGAGTGAATTAATACCTTCTATGGTGTTGAAATGTAAAATGAGCGGGAAGGAGGCTACCAGCAAACCTACTGCCGGAACGGGAACTCCCTTAAAAGAATATTGCTGATCTGTATTGAGATTAAATTTAGCAAGGCGATATGCTGCGGCACAGGCTAAAATAAACGCCGGCATTAGCCAAATGATAGAAACCTCCAATCCATTTTCCTCACGCGCAAAACTGAATTTCAATAATTGGTAAATGATTACCGCAGGCGCCACCCCAAAACTTACCACATCGCTCAGTGAATCCAATTGTTTTCCCATGTCGCTGGTGGCATTCAAAAGACGCGCGGCAAAGCCATCTAAAAAATCAATTATCGCGGCAATGATAATGCAGATGGCGGCCCAGGTAATCTTTTCGGGAATATTAAAACTACTGCCAAACTCCTGGTCTATGTAGATGACAACTGTATTGGTTTGCAAAGCAAAAACAATCGCCATACATCCAAAAAATAAATTGAAAAGGGTGAAAATACCCGGGATCTCTTTCTTCATGCAACTAACTGTTTTTCATTAAAGACTCAATCTCTTCGGCCGTTATCGGAATATTTTTCATCAAATCTTTATTCCCGTTCTTCGTGATCCAAAAATTGTTTTCAATACGTATTCCCATGTGCTCTTCCTCAATGTAAATGCCCGGTTCAATGGTAAATACCATGCCTGCTTTTATGGGTTCATTTTTAGTGCCAAGGTCATGCACATCAATTCCTAAATGGTGCGAAATGCCATGGTATAAATATTTTCGGTAAGCCCTGTTTTCGGGATCTTCATTTTTTATATCCGACTTTTTCAACAAGCCTATTTTTTGAAAAACAACGGTGGCTTCATCGGCTACTTTTTCAGTATAGTCATTAATGCTGATGCCGGGTTTTAAAATAGAGGCACAAAAAAGATGCAAATGAAGACAAGCATTGTAAACTGTTTTTTGCCTCCTGGTAAATTTTCCATTTACGGGTATCGTCCGTGTAAGATCGGCATTGTAATTTCCATAGCTGGCGCCAAAGTCCATTAATATTAAATCGCCGTCTTTACATTCCTGGTTATTATTTACATAATGCAATACCCTGGCATTATCGCCGCTGGCGATAATACTTCCATAAGCCGGCCCTGTAGCCCGTTGCGATAAAAAGGAATGCCATATTTCTGCATCTATCTCATACTCTGTTACCCCTGGCTTTATAAACTTTAATAAGCGCCGGAAAGTAAGTTCCGTAATATCAATGGCTTTCTGAATTACTTCTATTTCAAGAGGCGTTTTTACTGCCCTTAATTCTTTCATTACTTTAGCGCTGCGGCGGTAATTATGCAGAGGATAACGTTCATGCATAAACGCGGCGTAGCGATAATCTCTCACCGGAACTTCATTTGATTTGCGGTCATTTTCATTAGTGTTTAAATAAATAGTATCCGATAAATGTATCCATGGCTGCAGTAAGCCTTCAAGCGTGTCTAACCAAACTATCGTTTTAATTCCGGAAATACCCTGTGCTTCTGCGGCACGCAATTGATGGCCGTTCCATTTCTCTTTCAATTCATTGGGGCGCACCAGCACCAGCACTTCCCTGTACTTCGGATCGGGATTATCGGGGTATAGAATGATCATGGTATCTTCCTGCACAACGCCTGTAAGCCAAAACAGGTCAGAGTTCTGTATAAAAGGATGCAGCGCGTCGCCATTTGCCGGTAACTCATCATTGCTGTTAAAAATGGCGATTGAATTTTTATCCATTTTACTTATGAACCTCTTTCGGTTCTGGATAAAAATTTCAGGATTTAATGGTAAATATTTCATGTAAATAAAATTTAAAGGATTGCAATATACACGATTATAATATTTTCATTTTCTCTCTCATTGTTTGACCACATATTTTCAGGCAAATAATCTAAGTTTTCATTGTTTTTAACGAATGATTATTCTTCCATGCTTTTGTTCAAAAATTTATCACATCCCTTAAAGGCAAATTATTTAATTTTAGATAAAACAAAATATTATACCGATTATTGCCATCTGTTTTAATGGTATCAAAAAAATGAATGGTTAACTTTGAAAATAAATTAAATAATTAATTACCATGTCAGTACCTACTTTGTTTGCCGTACCTAAAAATCTTCTCTTTTCTTTGGGGTTGCCTTCTGCTGAAAATACATTTTATCAACTTCCTCCTGATGAATTGGTACATCAATGCCTGGAAAGAAATGAAGGCAGCTTGAATGATACGGGGGCATTGGTAATTGACACAGGAAAATTTACAGGAAGAAGTCCAAAAGATAAGTTCATTGTAAAGGATACCGTAACTGCCGACACAGTTAACTGGAACGATTTTAATCAACCCTTCGAAGAAAGATTATTTAATGGGATTTATAGAAAAATTATTAACCATTTAAGTAAAAAGGAAATCTGGATCCGAGATTCCTATGCCTGTGCCGATCCCGCTTACCGTCTTAATATCCGCGTAATTAATGAAGATCCATCTGGCAACCTGTTTGCCTACAATATGTTTCTAAGACCTACGGAAGAAGAGCTTGATAATTTTAGTCCTGACTGGTACATTATTCATGCGCCTTCTTTTTTGGCTGACCCGAAAACCGACGGCACACGCCAGGGAAATTTCACCCTTGTAAATTTCACCAAAAAAATGATTTTGATTGGTGGCTCTGCCTACACCGGTGAAATTAAAAAAGGAATTTTTTCTATTTTGAATTTCGTTTTGCCGCACGATAAAAATGTGCTAAGTATGCACTGCTCTGCCAATATGGGTTGCAACGGCGACACGGCCCTGTTTTTTGGATTGAGCGGCACAGGTAAAACCACACTTAGCGCAGACCCCAACAGGAAATTGATTGGCGATGATGAACACGGCTGGACAGGAAATTCTGTATTCAATTTTGAGGGGGGCTGTTACGCAAAAACGATTGACCTGAATGCGAAAAAAGAACCGGAGATTTTCAACGCTATCCGCCCGGGTGCTTTGGTAGAAAATGTAACCTTCATTGAAGGAACCAATAAAATAGATTTTACCAGCAAAAAAATTACGGAGAACACAAGAGCAAGCTATCCACTTGATTTTATCAGCAACGCTTTGCATCCCTCAATAGGAAACATTCCCAAAAACATTTTCCTGCTCACAGCCGACGCTTATGGAATATTACCACCTGTTAGTAAACTTACTTCCGGGCAGGCAATGTATCAGTTCATAAGTGGCTACACTGCAAAAGTAGCTGGCACAGAAGAAGGCGTAAAAGAACCAAAACCGGCATTCAGCGCTTGCTTTGGCGCACCTTTTCTTCCTTTACATCCGGCTGTGTATGCAAAAATGTTTGGTGAAAAAATGAAGAAGCACCATGTGAAAGTGTGGATGATCAATACTGGCTGGAGCGGTGGCGCTTACGGCACAGGCAAACGGATGAATCTGATTTATACCAGGGCCATGATAACCGCCGCGCTGGAAGGCAAATTAGATGATGTGGAATATGAAGCCCATCCTGTTTTTGGAATGATGATGCCTCATGAATGTCCCGGAGTGCCTTCTGAAATTCTCAATCCCCGCAATACCTGGAAGAATAAAACCGATTATGATACAAAGGCAAAGGAACTCGCAAAAAGATTTGTAGAAAACTTTAAAAAGTTTGAAAGCGATGCCAGCGAAGAGATTTTGGCAGCAGCTCCAAAAATCTAATCCGTTCAAAGTCGTTATTCTAACAACAGTTTTATAAGACAGGCATAACTCATCATTCATCAAAACAATCCATACAATTGCGCATCAATCTGGTTGATGATGAGACCAAGATCTTCTTCGTTTTCAGCAAATTTATTGGTATCTGCATCAATAATCAACAAAGGGCCTTCCTTATAAGTACCTATCCATTTATTATAAAACTCATTGAGTTTTTTTAAATAATCAAGGCGGATATTTTCTTCATACTCTCTTCCTCTTTTTTGAATCTGCGCTACCAAAGTGGGCACGGAAGCATTGAGATAAATTAAAAGATCAGGAGGCTTCACCATTGTTTTAAGCGTCTCAAAAAAAGTAAAATAATTTCCGAAATCTCTCGAAGACATCAAACCCATATCATGAAGATTGGGCGCAAAAATATTCGCGTCTTCATAAATGGTGCGGTCTTGTATAATGGTTTCTGTACCGCGCTGAATCTCCAAAAGCTGGTTGAGCCTGCTGTTCAGAAAATATACCTGGAGATTGAAACTCCATCGGGGCATATCATCATAAAAATCATTGAGGTAAGGATTGTGATCCACATCTTCAAATTGGGGTATCCATTTATAATGTTTGCTCAGTAGTTCAGTGAGGGTGGTTTTGCCGGCACCAATATTTCCGGCCACAGCAATATGTTTTGGTTTTTTAGATTTCGTCATTTAACGGTTTGGTATTTTTTTAATTTCAACAATTTTGATACACCTTCCAAATGGCAGGCGCCTGACTGTAAATATAAAGAAAAAGACATGAGCTGATAGCTCCCAACTTTTTACCCAAAATAATTCAACCTCATTGCATTCCTCACCGTTTCCATAGTCGTTTCAGCATGAGAAGAGGCTTTTTCAGCACCGTGCCTCATCACTTTTTTCAAATACGCTTCATCATTTAAAATGGTATTTACTTTTTGCCTGATCGGTGAAATAAAAGCTACCATATCTTCTGCTAATTGCTTTTTCAAATCACCATAGCGGATAGTGCAATCATTATATTTCTCTTCAAAAAACTTTACGGTTTCTTCGCGGCTTACCAAATGCATCAGCAAAAATAAATTCTGAATATAATCCGGTTTTACCGAATTATTTTCCAAGGGCCCGGCATCTGTTTTTGCTTTCATTACTTTTTTCCTGATTACATCATCTTCATCGGCCAAATACAAAGTAGCAATTTCATTTACACTTTTACTCATCTTGCCGCCGCCATCCAAAGAAGGCACTTTCACCAAATCTTTATTAAAATTAAAAGCTACCGGTTCAGGAAAAACTTCGCCATACCTATGGTTAAAACGGTTAACATAATTCCGTGCCATTTCAAGATGCTGTTCCTGGTCCTTACCCACGGGAACATATTTTGCGCGGTGAATTAAAATATCCGCCGCCATCAGCACGGGATAAGTGAGCAATCCAGCATTGATATTATCAGGATGCTGCCGCACTTTTTCTTTAAAAGTAACCGTTTTTTCCAACTCCCCTTTGTAAGCAAGCATATTCAGGTAAAGATATAATTCGCCGGTTTGACGCACATGGCTCTGGCAATACAATGCCACTTTCTCAGGGTCCAGGCCACAAGCAATATTTTCTGCCAATACCCTGTAAACATTGGCTTTTAGCCCTTCCGTATCGGGATGAGTAGTTAATGAATGCAGATCCGCAACCATAAAAAAGCATTCATACTCATCCTGCATCTTTATGTAATTCCGGATAGCTCCAAAATAATTTCCGAGGTGAAGAAACCCCGTTGGCCTTATGCCGCTCATTACAATTTCTTTCTTCTTTTCCATAAGTGGGCGAAGATAAAATAGTTTTACGTTTTTTAATTTTTGGTTTTAAAAAAATGCGTTGTTTCATGAATCAATTAGTCCATGATTTTGAAAGCCCCGGACTTTCACAAAGTTTAATCATTCCACTTTTCTCATAATCATTTTCTGTCTTTCAAAAAAAAAGGATAAGCGGATAAATGCGCTTGTTAATCAGAAACGGAAAAATAATAAACAGTTTATATTTGCCCAATGATTGTGAATGATACATTAATTGAAAAACTGGCGCATCTTTCCAGGCTGGAACTGAAGGATGAGGAAAAAGAAGAAATGAAAACCGAGTTGGAAAAAATGATTGGGTTCATTGATAAATTAAATGAACTGGACACCACAGGAGTAGAGCCCCTTTTGCACATGAGTGAGAATGTGGATATTTTTAGAAATGATGAGGTGAGCGGACAAATTTCCAAAGAAGAAGTTTTTAAAAATACACCCTTGCATGATGATGATTTTTTTAAGGTGCCAAAGGTGATAAAGAAGTAATTATCTCATTAACACAGTAAAAAGAATAAAGGCTAAAAGTAACTTCCAATTTCATACTTTAAAATAGGAAGTATTGGATTGATTAGAATTACCATTTAAAAATCGTAAATGAATTCAATAATACAGTTAGAAAATATTCAGAAGAGTTATTACCTCGGTAAACAGGAATTGAAAGTACTAAAAGGAATTTCTATTGAAGTTTTTAAGAATGAGTATGTGGCATTGATGGGGCCAAGCGGAAGTGGAAAATCTACCTTAATGAATATTTTAGGTTGCCTGGACTCTCCCACTGCCGGGCGCTATATTCTAAATGACAAAGACGTAAGCAAAATGCCTGATGATGATTTGGCAGAAGTGAGGAACAAGGAAATCGGATTCGTGTTTCAGCAATTTAATTTATTACCGCGCTTAACTGCCGCTGAAAATGTGGCATTGCCATTAATTTATAACGGCACGGCCAAAAAGATACGAATAGCTCTGTCGCTTGAAATGCTTGACAGAGTGGGCCTGGCAGACAGAAGCCATCATAAGCCCAATGAATTATCGGGAGGGCAAAATCAGCGGGTAGCCATTGCAAGAGCCCTGGTTAATAACCCTTCTATTATTCTTGCAGATGAACCTACCGGAAACCTGGATTCAAAAACTTCCGAGGAGATCATGCATATTTTTGATAAAATTCAACGTGATGGAAATACAGTGATCCTGGTAACGCATGAAGAAAATATTGCCCATTTCGCTCATCGCATTATCCGCCTCAAAGATGGAATAATTGAAAGCGATCAACTTAAAAAAGAGAAACCCGTTTTTGCAGAATAATTTTTGAGCCAACATTAAGCAGGCTTTTACTCATTATTTTACAGTCGGCTCAAACAGGGTTTTGGAAAAAAAATATCCCGTTTATTATCGCTTTATACTTCAACAATTCCATTGTAATTTTATCAGGATGAAATTTCAGAAAGTTTGTTTTTAATTTTACAAAAAAAAGATATTTATGGCAATGAAGATTTATACTAAAACAGGCGATGCCGGAAAAACAAGCCTGATTGGAGGAACCAGGGTTTTAAAAAGCGCCCCCCGCATAGAAGCGTACGGAACGGTTGATGAATTAAACTCTTTCATAGGATTGGTTTCCGATCATTGTACCGACGACCATGCAAAAAAAATTCTAAAAGAAATTCAGGATCGCCTGTTCACCATTGGCTCGGAACTGGCCTGTGATCCGGAGAAAAATATTAAGATGAAAATACCGGACCTGTATGAAAGCGACATTGAGCTGCTGGAGAAAGAAATGGACGCCATGGACGCGGAACTTCCGGTTATGAAAAACTTTATTTTGCCAGGAGGAATGCCAGCCGTTTCATTCATGCATGTAGCACGCAGCGTATGCAGGCGCGCAGAAAGATGTTGCATCAATTTATCAGAACACGATGGCAAAGTAGATCCCTTAATTATTAAATACATCAACCGTTTGAGCGATTATCTTTTTATGCTGGCAAGATATACCGGCATGAAAAATAATACGCCTGAAATAATCTGGAAAGCCCGGGTACTATAATACATAATAGTTGTCTGACCTTGAGTACCGACCGCGGGCTGAAATAATTAAGAATAAAAGAAGAGCAAGATGGGGCTACGCTTTAAAAAACAAAAAAAAATAGCTTCGTGCATAAAAAAAATATAAACATGACGCCTTATTTATTTGAACTTTTTTCCAAACAATCATACGATAAAAAAAACTTTTTCTTAATTGCAGGCCCCTGCGTTATAGAAAGCGAAGATCTCATTTTTGAAGTGGCGGGGAAAGTTTCCGAAATCTGCAAAGGACTTGGCATTCCCTACATTTTTAAATCCTCATACAGAAAAGCCAACCGTACCAGCGCCTCTTCTTTTACTGGATTAGGCGATGAAAAAGCCCTTGCCATTTTAAAAAAAGCAGGCGATCACTTTTCATTACCCACAGTTACAGATATACATGCTCATGAGGAAGCGGCGATGGCCGCAGCATATGCGGACGTTTTACAAATACCTGCCTTCCTTTGCAGGCAAACTGATTTGTTGGTGGCTGCCGCAAAAACAGGTAAAATCATAAACGTAAAGAAGGGGCAATTTGTAAACGGTGAGTCGATGAAATTTGCTGTGGAAAAAATAAAAAATGCAGGAAATGAAAAAGTGATGCTCACTGAAAGAGGAAATTCATTTGGATATACAGATCTAATAGTGGATTACCGGAACATTCCTGTTATGCAAGATCATGGCGTGCCTGTAATCATGGACTGCACACATAGTTTACAACAACCTAATCAAAGCAGTGGCATCACCGGGGGAAATCCGAAAATGATTGAAACTATTGCCAAGGCTGCCATTGCAGTGGGTGCAGACGGTTTGTTTATTGAAACTCACCCCAACCCTTCCGTGGCAAAAAGTGATGGCGCCAATATGCTGAGGCTTGATCTGCTGGAAAATTTATTGCAAAAATTAGTATCCATCAGGCAGGCAATCTCAAAGTAAAATTACCATAATCATCATTTGGCTCACCCTCTAAGACCTGTACTCAAAAAAAACATCAACCACATACCTTCGTATGGATAACCATTAAAAAATTTTCCTGTCTAATTATTTTATCGGAAGTACATCGCGTAAGATAAATCCACGAAGAGAATTCTGGTTGCATAAAAAAATCCCTTCACATTTCTGCAAAGGGATTTTTATTTTCTAAATCTCTTTTCTTACACTCGAAAGATGGGAGGGAAAGGAAATAATTAAAAATCAGACGGAAACCGTCAGGTTTTTATTAATAACCCATATCACCCATTCCGCCGCCCATACCACCACCCATTGGAGGCATACCTGGTTTATCTTTTTCGGGTCTGTCAGAAATTACACATTCAGTAGTTAATAACATTCCTGCAATTGATGCTGCATTTTCCAATGCGATACGGGTAACTTTCGTTGGGTCAATAACACCTGCAGCCAATAAATTTTCATATATTTCTGTGCGTGCATTGAAACCAAAATCCTTTTTACCTTCTTTAATCTTTTGTACCACAATGCTTCCTTCAATCCCACTGTTAACAACGATTTGGCGAAGAGGTTCTTCTACAGCGCGTCTTACGATCTGGATACCTGTTGTTTCATCATCATTGCTACCTGCTAAGTCTTTTAAACTCTCAATAGCCCGGATGTAAGCCACACCACCACCAGGAACAATTCCTTCTTCCACGGCAGCTCTTGTAGCGTGAAGCGCATCGTCCACACGATCTTTCTTTTCTTTCATTTCTACTTCGGTAGCAGCACCTACATAAAGTACAGCCACACCGCCGCTTAATTTAGCAAGGCGTTCCTGTAATTTTTCTTTATCATAATCAGAGGTAGTACTTTCTATCTGTGCTTTTATTTGATTTACTCTTGCAGTAATATCTTTCTTATCGCCCTTACCACCAACGATGGTAGTGTTGTCTTTGTCAATAGTTACAGCAGTTGCCTGTCCTAAAGAAGTAAGCTCAACTCCATCTAATTTGTAACCTTGCTCTTCACTGATAACAGTTCCTTTTGTAAGAACCGCCAGATCCTGAAGCATTTCTTTTCTGCGATCGCCAAAGCCCGGAGCCTTTACAGCAGCCACTTTCAAAGTGCCGCGCAATTTGTTTACCACCAAAGTTGCCAATGCTTCGCCTTCCAAATCTTCAGAGATTATTAAAAGCGGACGGCCACTCTGAGCCACTTTTTCAAGAATATGAAGAATGTCCTTCATAGAAGAAATCTTCTTATCATAAATAAGGATGTAAGGATTTTCCAGGTCAGCCTGCATCTTTTCGCTGTTGGTAACGAAATAAGGAGATACATAACCACGGTCAAATTGCATACCTTCTACAATTTCAACAGTGGTATCGGTACCTTTTGCTTCTTCCACAGTAATCACCCCTTCTTTACCTACTTTATGCATTGCCTGTGCTATCAGTTTTCCGATAGACTCATCGTTGTTGGCAGAAATAGAAGCGATCTGCTCAATTTTATTATTGTTATCGCCAACAGCAACGGACTGTTTTTTCAAATGATTTACAACAGCAATAACTGCTTTATCAATTCCGCGTTTCAAATCCATTGGATTAGCGCCGGCAGCTACGTTTTTCAAACCTTCGCTGATGATAGACTGAGCCAGAACGGTAGCAGTGGTAGTGCCATCACCTGCTATATCAGCAGTTTTAGAAGCTACTTCTTTTACCATCTGTGCGCCCATGTTTTCAATCGGGTCTTCCAGTTCAATTTCTTTAGCAACCGTTACGCCATCTTTGGTAACCTGTGGTGCGCCAAATTTCTTTTCTATAACCACATTTCTGCCTTTGGGCCCCAGTGTTACTTTAACCGCATTGGCAAGGGTATCCACGCCCTTCTTCATTTTATTGCGGGCTTCTATTTCGAAAAATATTTGTTTAGCCATAATATTATTTATTTAGAAAGTTTTTATTAATTAAGAAAGTTTGATTAGGATATCAGAAGCACGCATGATCAGGTAATCTTCACCATTGATGCTTATTTCGGTACCGCCATATTTGCCGTACATAATTACATCGCCTTCTTTTACCTGCATGGGTATTAGCGTTCCTGTTTGCTCTGCGTATTTACCTTTTCCTACACTAACAACAGTACCTTTCTGAGGTTTTTCTTTTGCTGTATCCGGAATAATGATTCCACCAGCAGATTTTTCTTCAGCTGCGTTGGGTCTTATAAGAACTCTATCATCAAAGAGTTCAAAAGTTTCGTTTGCCATAATTATTAAATTTTTTTGATTGCTTTCTATCCCGAATAATTGTACCAATTTAAATATGT
>JBDSOE010000043.1:0-5481 GCA_039915005.1 Ginsengibacter sp. | reverse complement strand
TTACCCTGGCGCCATTCTTAAACATATTATCGCCCGACAAACGGTAACCGCGTGCTGAAAAAGTTTCCTGCACGCTACCCCTGGTGGAGGATAAATAAATTCCGTTTACATTTTTAATTACATCACTCAGCCTTTGAGATTGTTGATCGCGGATCACGCTTTGCCCTATTACCGTAACACTCTGCGGAAGATCCATTGGCGCTACAGGTATCTTACCAATTAATGCGGGCAGTAGGTTCGTACTTTTTCTGCCATCAACTATTATTTCATCCAATTCTTTGGCCGTTTCCTGAAGTTTAAATTCTGTTTTTGCAATTTTATCATCAGTTACAATAATTGTTTTTTCACTCGACTCGGAACCTGAATAAGATATTTCCAATGTGTAAGTTCCCGGCCTGAGATTCTTAAAAGTAAAGACACCATTTTCATCCGTAATGGCCGAGACTTCTAAATTTTTCACATGAACGGTTACCCATGCAGCGGGCTTTCCGTCAAGAGTGGTTACGGTACCTTTTATTCGCCCGTTATATTCATCCGCAGCGAAAGCGGCACCAATGGCAAAACAGCATAAACAAATTACCTCTAAACCTCTAACCAATAAACTTGAAAATATTTTACTCATACTTATATATAAATTACTTTAAAAAAAATCAAAATGAATTTGGCATTCAGCAATGAATTTGCTTTTTTTTTGAAGTGCGAAACTATTTTCTCAACCTCCATTTCGTTTACGAAAAAGGAAATTCGGGTTACGGAATGCGGAAAATAAGAAGATACCAAACGGATTTGCAACCCGATTTTTGCACTGAATCAAATCGAAAGGAGGTGATTGGGGAATTGATGTAATTTTATAAAAAACAGATTTTTAAAAATGAAAGAAGACAATCCCGGAATTTACATTCCACCACCGGTAATTTTTGCAGCAATCTTTATAGTGGCTTTTTATATTCAAAAAATAATTCCGGTTACTGATACTTTATTTCAAAAAAATGGAGTAAAAATAGCAGCGGTTATTTTTCTTCTCATTGCCTTATACTTTTTAGCAAGAGGTGTTTTGAAATTTATAAAATCGGGCAATACTTTAATTACCATGCACCCCGCCTCATCTTTACAGGATTCAGGCATTTACCGGTTTACACGTAATCCGATGTATGTGGGTTTGATTTGCCTATATGTAGCATTGGCCTGTTCTATCGGAAACTGGTGGCATATTATTTTTCTTCCGGTTCTTATTGTAATTATGCAGGAGTATGTAATAAAGCGGGAAGAAAAATACCTGGAGCGCGAATTTGGTCAGCAATACCTGGATTATAAAAAGAAAGTACGGCGATGGCTGTAAAGCAGATCAGGAAGTGTTGGCAATCTCATTTGAAGTCACTTCCCCATTAAAATTTCGGACAAGGAATTCCTTTAAATCCTGCAGGGCGTTTAATATAAATGACGGAGATTTCCATACCTCCACGGCTTTGTGAGCCCGCTTTTAAGCTGGAAACATTGACGTCGTAGGTAGCGCCTATTCTAAATCCGCCGAATTCAAGACCCACATAAGGAATAATGGCATCATTAAAACGATACCACAATCCACCGTAAACATTGGATGGGTTTTCACTTTCAGCATCAAGCGCTGCTGCCAAAGCGCCGCCTACAACCGTTTCCGTAGCATTATTTTGAATCTGGTAAATGCCACTGGTATGTAAAGTAAGCTCGTTGGACACAGGAAAATAACCGCCTGCATTCAAAGTAGTCCTCGGCGAAATATTCCAGTTGCCTCCTTTAAAGCTTTCTTTCGGGCGATTAATATGATACATAGAAGCGCCGATGTAAAAATTATTCTGATCATTGGTAGAAGCAGTATAAATCAGGCCTGCGTTTAAATCGAGGTAATTAATGTTTAAATTATCAGTATTGAAAACATCGGAGGTAACGCCGGTGAATCCAAAAGGCGTTAACTGATCTTCAAAAACAAGTTTACTACTATTCAATCTTTTTTGTCCGTATGTGCCCTGAAACCCTATGCCTATCTGCTGAAATCCATCTTCATCCAAAGACTTATGATAGGAAGTAGATAGGCCCAGGTACGTATTGGTAAGAATATTTCCACCCGCCTGGTCCTTGAGTGCCAGAATCCCCACTCCCCAGGTATCGTAATCCGGAAGCTTAGTTTTCAAAATATCAAAATCCACACTTAAAGTAGAAGTAGTATATACATTATTAAATGCCGGCCATTGGTTTCGGTAATTTCCCGACACACGCACGGTGCCGTCAAACTTGCCGGTTAATGCCGGATTAAGCGTAAGCGGCGATGAAAAAAATTGGGAGAAATGCGGGTCTTGTGCTTTCACAAAAAGAGAAATGCTTATAAGTAAACACAAAATAGCAGAGGTCTTTTTCATCTTTTTAAACAAATTCAGGTTCATTAAAGGTAAGTGAATAATTAATTGGGTAAAGGGTTAATTGACGAAAGAATGGAATCTCCTTTACACTTTATGAACTTCCAAAAATAGCTTCTCAAGTCAATAACCAAATAATAAATTAAATCTACATCTGCACTTTTACACCATAAGCCAGGTCGCCGGCATCTCCCAGCCCCGGCACTATGTATCCTTTGGCAGTCAATTCATCATCAATATCTCCACACCAAATGATTGCTTTGGGTTCCGCACGAAGCACGTACTCAATACCCACCGTGCAGGCAAGCGCACAAACAATATGAATTTCAGAAGGATTGCCTGCTTCGCGGATAAACTGCATGGCCTTTACCAGCGAAGAGCCGGTGGCCAGCATCGGATCAGAAATGATAACCACCCTATTTTCCATTTCAGGGGAAGTAATATAATCCAGGCTTATTTCAAAACTTCCGTCGTTTGGATTGTGTTTTCTGTAAGCACTTATAAAAGCATTGTCCGCCTTATCAAAAAAATGAAGTAAGCCATTATGCATAGCCAGCCCGGCTCTTAAGATGGTGGCCAGTACCGGCTGGGTTTCTAATACTTTACAGGTTGATGTCCCCAAAGGAGTAGTAATTTCTTTTTCAACCCATGACAATTTTTTGCTAATCTCATAAGCGCAGACCTGGGCAATTTTTTCGAGGTTATTGCGAAACCGCATCCGGTCTTCCTGTACGTTTACATCTCTTAGCTCGCTCACCCAATTGCTTACAAGAGAATGCTGGTCACTTAAATTAATTACCATTTTTTACATTTTAAATTGAATTGCAAAAGTGCCATCAATACTTAAAGTTATAAATTTGGACAAATCTAAAATCTAAAAATTAAAACAGCCAATTTATTCTCTTATGATTTACAAAGTGATTGGATTAATGAGCGGCAGCTCGCTGGACGGACTCGATATAACTTTTGCAGAATTGCACGAAACCTCCGGTAAATGGAATTATAAAATAGTACACGCCACCTGCATAGAATACAATGATACCTGGCTCCATAAACTAAAGAATGCCATTGACCTTAGTGCAAAAGAATACCAGTTATTGCACACAGAATATGGGAAATACCTCGGTGAAAAAGTAAATGAATTTATTGATGCCAACCAACTTTATCACCAGGTAAATTTAATTGCTTCGCATGGCCACACCACCTTTCATCTTCCCGAAAAAAGAATGACCCATCAATTGGGCGAAGGCGCTGCCATTGCTGCCGAAACCAAACTTCCTGTAGTGAGCGATCTGCGTTCACTGGACATTGCCTTTGGCGGCCAGGGCGCGCCAATAGTGCCTCTTGGGGAAAATCTTTTATTTCCGGATTATCATTTTTTTTTAAACATTGGCGGCATTGCCAATGTTTCCGTCAATAAAGAAAATGATACAATGGCTTTTGATGTTTGCGCAGCAAACCGTGTTTTAAATATGCTGTCTGCTGAAAAAGATCTTGCTTACGATGAGGGTGGAAAGATGGCTTCATCAGGAAAAATAAATAATGAATTACTGGAAAAATTAAATGCGCTCGATTATTATTTTCTTTCTTATCCCAAATCATTGACCAATAGTTTTGGGACAGACATAGTTTACCCATTGATAAAAAGCTTTAGTTTAAAAACCGAAGATGCCTTGTGTACGTATGCAGAGCACATCAGCCTGCAAATAAAAAAATCGCTTGATCCGTTTTTTTCAAAGGAAGAGGTACAAAAGCTAATGGTAACGGGTGGCGGCGCATTCAATACTTTTTTAATGGAAAGGCTTGCAAAGAACCTGACCGGAATTAATTTTGAAATCTTCATTCCGGAAGAAGAAGTGGTAAAATATAAAGAGGCATTGATAATGGCGCTCCTTGGGCTACTGAGATGGCGTGAACAATACACCGTACTGGCTTCCGTAACCGGCGCTTCGCAAAACAGTATTGGCGGCGCATTGTGGTTGGGCACAGAAGCGTAAACATCATCGCTGCCATTATTTTTAACCGGCTTTATTCCTTAATTTTCCTTTTTCAAAAAAAGCCATTTATGAAAAAAGGTGTCATGCTTCTTATCCTCTCTTCGGTCATTATGTTTGCCTGTAACCCGGACAATGCAAAATCTGAAAAGGAAAATTATGAACTCACCAAAGAAAATCTTTTAAAAAAAAAACAGGAAAGGCCTCAGCATTTTTTGCTGATAAGCGGCCATGACAAACGAAACCTCCTGGGACAAACGGTGGTAAAAGGTGTTATCACCAACAAAGCATCGGTTGCCGTTTTTAAAGATGTAGAGGTTAAATTATCTTTTTACAGTAAGACCAAAGCCTTATTGGAAACGGATAAAGAAACCATTTTTGAACAACTCAACCCGGGGGAATCGAAAGATTTTAAAACAAAATATTTTGCCCCCAAAGGAACGGATAGTGTAGCGCTGGAAGTGCTGAGCGCAAAAGTGGTTGTACCCACAGACGAAGCGCAATAGCCATAACCTTGTTTTACCAGAGCAATCGGCTGGGATTCAGAACACTTTCCTTTCGTCTTTGCGAGGCAATGACAGAACCGGGCGGCTCTGCAATTACAGAATGAAGGAGGATGGCAACCACTACCTTGAGCCAAGCAGAGGAGATTCGGCTGGGATGCAGAACACTTCCCTTCCGTCTTTGCGAGGCGCAGTTCTGATTTCCAATTCTTACAAACCTTCCGCGCCGAAGCAATCTCATACTTGAAATACTTGCGATGAGATTGCCCGCCTGCCTTTGACTTTCGGACAGGCTTCTGCGCCGCAAGTCATCAATAATAATAAGCCATTCCTGGCGCATCGCAATGACGGAACCGGGTGGCTTCTGCAATAACAGAACGAAGGAGGATGGCAAACCACTACCTTGAGCCAAGCAGAGGAGATTCGGCTGAGATGCAGAACAGTTCCCTTCCGTCTTTGCAAGGCGCCGTTCTCACTTCCAATTCTTACAAACCTTCCGCGCCGAAGCAATCTCATACTTGAAATACTTGCGATGAGATTGCCCGCCTGCCTTTGACTTTCGGACAGGCTTCTGCGCCGCAAGTCATCAATAAT
>JBDSOE010000012.1:0-6115 GCA_039915005.1 Ginsengibacter sp. | reverse complement strand
GTTTAAAATCCAATATCCTATGAAAAACCGTGGCAAATATAGAGAAAAATAAATGATGGTGGATACCCATTTCCGGGTATTCTTTTGGGTGGGTAAAAAGCATAGCAAAGAGTAAAATAAAGAGGCTACCTCACAAGGAAAGACTCTTTTTTTTTATTTTAAAAAAATCCTCCTTCGCTTTTTGAGAGATGAGACATAGGATTGAGGATGCTGTGCTGAAGAGCATTTCTCCATGTGTTGAGGCCATCGCAGTATCCTTTTAGGTCAATGCTGAATGCTTAAGGGTAATTGCTGTACGCTTTCAGGTCATTGCTTTGTGTACTGGGCATTGGCGTTAATAATTTAAGGTCTTGAAAGTATCATTTCATGTCCGAAGTATACTTTACCCCCATTGTGATCAATTTCATCCACTTCGTGGAGAGGGGTTGGGTGAGGGGGCAATAAAAAGAGGCCATCCTTTTGAGACAGCCTCTTTTTCTATGAATTGATGGATATGAAATTAATAACTCCACAGATTTTGCTCGTAATCAAATATCTTATTTTTAATGGCGTCGCCTTCCAATAGTTGCAGAATCGAATTGTCTTTAAGCCCCATTTGGTTCTTTAAATATTGATCGTATGGATTGTCCAGGGTGCTTTTTATAATGCGGCCATAGAACATGCGGCTTTCAAAAAGTTCTTCCCAACTCATGCGGGCGCCATAGTTTTTGCCGTTATACACTTCATACTTTGCAAATATCGGGCGCATGTCGGGGTAGTAAACCCAGAATAGTTCTGTTTCTCCCAAATTAACTCCCGAAGAAGTGATCACATTTTTAACGGGCGCTATTCCTAAAATTCTCCAGAATAATCTTGAGCTTTCTTTATCGAAAATAACTTCCTCTTTTATCCTGAATTTATAGAAAGAATCAAGTTTTACTTCTGCGGCGGTGGTCTTATAACTAACTACATTGCCGAGAGAGTCGGTGATTGGTACGGTAACACTTTCACCCGCAACTACCTTAGCCACTTCACCCACTGTAAGAGGGGTGGTAAACCGGTCGTCAATGCCGCTAAATACGGTAACGCCACCGTTGTCGGGACCGTCCTGTATAGCTTTAAAGAGGATTGAAATAAACCGCTGGTTGCCATTATCATCATCTGCGGAATAGCGGAAGGGAAGGTTCATTTTTTCACGCGTATCAATTTCGCGCCAAACTTTCTGACGGTAAACCGCATCATCTTCACGCAGATTTTCATACGCAAGTGGGGTTCTGTCTTTTACCAAATTCCTTTCGATGGCGTCATTAGGGCGCAATGATTTTTTTACATTCTGCATAGGCAGGCTGTCAATCTTTGGAGGCACCACCACCACAGCGGTATCTGCCGACACTGCTGGTTTTATGTTTGCCGACGATTTTGTATTGGTTGTCTTCTTTGCTGTAGTACGTTTTTTAACGGTACGCTTTTTCGCCTGCGCATTGGCGGAATAGCCCATAATACCGAGACAAAAAGCAAGCATCAGGCATTTTACAATAATTGTTTTCATAATCTTTTACATTTACTCTTTAATATAGAATGAAGCCGGGGCCTGGTATTGAAATAACCGGTCCGCCGGGGCCCTGAACTCTAACATTGTCGAAAGTTACCGAAGTTCCGGGAATACATTTTGCTAATTGTGATTGAATGCCTGCTAAACTTGCCCCGGAAATAGTTGCAGACTGTGTGCTGGGAAAATTAGCTCCTGAAAAATAAACCGTTGCACTTACAAGGCTGTAATGGTATTCAAAATCAAACCCTTTCAATTCGGCACGGGCAAAATTCTGATTTTTAAATACTACCGATTGTACCCTTCCTCCATCGCTTGGCCCCACCATTAAAACAGGTGGTGGTATATTTTTGATCCTGAATTGATAGGTGCTTGGCTTGCCATCTGCATTTACAGTAATAGAAGCTGCACCAGGGGAAGTAACTCTTACGTTAAACTTTCCAGGACCTCCTGCAGGAGATAGTGTTCCTCCGGACATAGATACTTTGGTTTTATCCCAACCTGTACCGGAAGAAATGGTTACAGGATTATTTACTCCAATATAAAATACATTCATCTTATCAAGCATCACTGCTGCGCCACCCGGTGTCCCTACGGTATAAAGCATGTTAAATGATTTTGATTCTGAAGTTCCGTCCGGCTTTGTGTATCTTACTACCACAGGCACGTTATGGTCGCCGGCACCGCTTGCAGTAAGCGTATAAGTGGCACGACCGTCTGCGTCTAATGCAGAAGGGGCTCCATTAATAGTTATTTGTGGTTGTGCAGCTTTGCTGTAAGCGCCCACACCTGCGGTAATTTGTATCTGCTGTCCGGGCATTACGTAGTTAGAGCTCTGGCCTACGAGTGCGGCAAACTGATCATAAATTACTTTCACTGCGCCAATTTGGTTGTGGGTAAAAGTTACAATTTCAGCTTCTGCATTTTTTACATTATTCTGAAACTTACTGAGCATGGTCAAGGCGGCCACAGTAGGCGTCATGTGAAAGAAAGATTGGGTAAAATCTTTTTGCTTGCCGTCCTGAGTTACCGGGGGAACCGTATTTACAGGAAAGGTTTTTTCAAACTGGGCCTTTATAGCGGGATCAATAGCAAGCATATCCACTTTAAACTTTTCCAACCTCTTGCGAAGTTCTTCTCCTTTTCCCTTTGTTTCAAACAGCCGTGTAGAAGCATCAAGGTTATCTTCTCTGTAATCCTCTACGCTGTCTTTTTTTACATCATCCCATTTCATTCGAAGGTCTGCACCTTTTTTCAGATCGGCCTTTAAACCTTCAATGTAGTTAAACATATCAGCAGAGAGTTTTTTTGCCTGCATTGCTTTTGGCTCCCATATTTTTGCCTTTTCTGCCGATTGGGGGTCGTTTAATTTTGCTTCAAGAGATTTGTATAGGGTTTCATTAGATGCACTAATATTCTCATTAGATATCACTAAGCTGTTATTCACAACTTTAAATGCGCTAATTACCTCATTGGATACATTCAAGGCCAGAATAGCCGTAAGTACCAGGTACATTACGTTGATCATCTTTTGCCGTGGATCTCTGGGTAGTCCTGCCATGGTTTTTTAAATTTTAACGGTTAGTTTTTTTGAATTTGGATTTATATTTTTATTGTCTTCCCTGCATAGCACTTAGCATATTGCCATATACCTGGTTTAGTTTTCCAAGATTATTGGCCAATACATTAATCTGCTCTTTCGTAACCTGCGCATCTTCCACCGTTGATACCATTACTTCACTCGCTTTTGCCATTTTACCATAAAAATTATTTAAAGCTTTCAGGTGATTGTTACTTTCATTTAACTCCAGTTCATAAATAGAATTTAATGAGCCGAGGTTTTTGGTAAGTACCTGCACCTGGTTGTGGAATCCCTTTGCGCTGTCTGCGGCACTATTAAAGTTGCTCATGGTATTGGCTGAGTTTACGAAGGCATCCTTCATCAGTCCCAATGCATTGTTGGCTTCTTTGGTTTTTGCAGAAAAATCAGTTGTTGACTTTACCACATCACCTACTTCACCAAGCTGCGAAACGGTAGTACCTAATTTTTGAAAATTATCGCCAAGCCTTTTCATATTTGCCGGGGTAATATCGGCTTCCAACAACATTTTATCCATTGATTGCAAGGCAGGATTGCCTGAAACTACTGCAACAGCGGGTTTTTCCCCATCATTTACTGAATGTTTGGGATGTGCCTGGGGCCTTACCCATTCAATGCAGGCATACACAAGAAAGATGGCTGTTTCTGTCCACATACCTATTGTAAGCATGGTATCGGCGTAAGATTGATGAGTGAGTTTTGCCCAGGCAGCAAAAATTACTACTGCCGCGCCGGCGCTTACTAAAACATCTACGAGAGTTAAAAAGTTTCTTTTGGGTTGTTGGGTCATGGTAATTTGAATTTTATTTGTTTTTTTTAATGGTGTTTTTAGTGTGAATGTCAGCTCTGAACATAAAAAGCCCATATTAATTGAGGTTAATACATGCAGTAAGATGTTGAGCTAAAAATGTATTCGATGTAGTATAATTTATTTTTTACCCTTTTTTGCTTGAGGCGGGTGGTAAGTCTATTACACAGCGGAAACCGATATAAGATTTTGAAGTATCCTGGTATTCATAGGCCCGGGTACTTGTTTGTAAAAAATATCCTACATCTTTCCAGCTACCGCCGCGAAGTACTTTACGTTTCATGCGTGGTGGGTCCTGGTCTTTGGCGTTCCAGCGAATATCAGGGTTCATGTCATGTTGAAAGTTATAACCCCCTTCATAATATAAAGATGATGTCCATTCCGCCACGTTGCCTGCCATGTTGTACAAGCCAAAATCATTAGGCCAATAGGCATCTGCGCGCACAGTATAAAAACCTCCGTCTTCAGGATAATTTCCCCGTCCGGGTTTAAAGTTGGCTAACAGGCAACCTTTTCTGTTTCTGAGATATGGGCCGCCCCATGGGTAAGGAGACTGAGACCTGCCGCCTCTTGCGGCATATTCCCATTGTGCCTCGGTTGGTAAGCGAAAGGGAGATTCAGTGGCTCTCTTTTTGTCCTGCAAATAAGCATTTAGAAAATGAGTTCTCCATTCGCAAAAAGCAGTGGCCTGCTTCCAGTTTACGCCTACCACGGGATAATTTCCAAAGGCGGGATGGCTGAAATATTGTTTTGCCATCGGCTCGTTATAAGAATACGAGAAATCTCTAACCCACACTAATGTATCGGGATAAACGGGAATATCGTACCTCACAATAAATTTACCGCGGGGCACATTAGCGTTTTCTCTTTTTGCGGCTTCTTTAAAATCAAAGATTTCTGAGTGATATACTATTTTAATAGGGTCTAATTCTTTTTTGCCAAAAATTCTATTATCAGGAGTAACAATCATGGCATCTATTTTTTCCATAGTTGCTTTATCGTTCCATTTAATGGTAGCTACTTTCTTCCAATCTAAATATTCATTACCATCAGACCCTTGTTTTACATATCCTAATAACTTACCCGCAATAGAATCAGTTACCCATTTGGTAAATTGACGGTATTCGTTATTGGTAATTTCCGTGGCATCCATCCAGAAGCCACTGATAGAGACCTGCTTATTCCTAGCGGTAAATGCGTAATTCACGTCTTCATCACTCGGCCCCATGTGAAAGGTTCCTGGTGGAATATAAACCATTCCCGGTGGTTTCGGCAGAATATACCTTCCCGAAGGAGCTATCCCGTGCACCTGGCCATCATTGGGGAGGCCTTTTGATTTTCCGAATTTACCGCAGCTGGTTAACATAATGGCTAAGGCAGCTACAGCGGTGAACAACGTGTTCTTCATCTTTTTTACTTTGAGGGTAAGGGCAAATGTAATATTTATTCTAAAAAATATATCGTTTTTTTCAGTGTCTTCCACAAGATACCGACAGCCAACAATATGAAACGAGAAAATATTTTAATTATTGTAGAGAGATGTCAAATATTTCTTATTAGCTTATAAAAACAATTAGGGAGTATGAATAGAAAATAAAACTACGAAAAAACATGCCATAAAGATGCGACAAAGAATTGTAATTATCTAAAAACTCCGTTAAAGATATTTTATTTTTATTTTTCTTTTACTTATACTGGCTTAAAAGGATGTAATTATATTTTTTTATTTTTCTGAACAAAAATATTCCCAATCGTTTTTCGGTTCTTCATTCCCTTTTTAGGGATAAAGGTATCCAAGCAAAAACCATACAGGGTTAATTGAGACTTATTCTATTTTAGGCAGGGTGGGGTTCCAACTTCCTTTTTTAAATTCCTCAAACATTTTAAATACTAAATTTGCACTCCTTATTATTATGGTGAAAGAAAAGAAGCAGCACTTAGTGGAATTTTTTAAAGAAAGTGAAAATATTGAAGTTTTTGGCGCAAGGGAAAACAATCTTCAGAATATTGATATTTCTATTCCAAAAAATAAATTAGTGGTTATAACGGGTATCAGCGGAAGTGGTAAATCGTCCTTAGCCTTTGATACTATTTTTGCTGAGGGACAGCGCCGTTATATGGAAAGCTTTTCTGCTTATGCCCGCCAGTTTATGGGCGACATGGAAAGACCCGATGTAGA
>JBDSOE010000135.1:0-2966 GCA_039915005.1 Ginsengibacter sp. | reverse complement strand
AGTTTTACATTTCCCTGGATGGCCAATGCTCCATTACCTGTGCTATCTAAATATACCTTTTGCCCATTCGCAAGAGTGATCATCGCTCTGTTTGATTGAGGCGCTTTTATATCATTGGACAATACTTTTGCAATCTGGGCAGGTTTCTTCGTTTTATTAAAGAACATAAAATAACTGAAACTGCCCAACAAAAAAATAGCCGAGGCAGCAGCCCACCAACGGAAATGCGGCAATGCAAAAACAGGAGACTTTATTTTTTTGGGTATTCCATTTACTTGTACTTCCTTCATTATACGAGCTTCAAGAACTTTGCGCATCATATCCTTCTCCCCTTCATCCCATTGCCATTCGCCTGTTTCAATTAATTGTTGATACCAACTCTCTACCAATTCATTTTCAGATGACGTGCAATCTCCTGCCTGGTACCTTTGCAATAATTCTTGAGCCTGGTGAATATTCATAAAAAGAGTATCTCGTTCTTATTATAGTCCGGTGATGAAGGTGAAGGGGGTAAAAGAATTAATTTTTTTTTAGCACAAACAAAAAAGCACTAAAATAAGGAGGATAAAAAAAGTATGAGGAAGAAGGTCTCTCCTTATCAGGTGCAGGGCATGGTGAATATGCTTTTTAACGGTTTCTACCGAAATGTTCATATACCCGGCAATTTCTTTATGGCTCAGGTGTTGCTCGCGGCTAAGTTTATAAACTTCCCGCATTTTAGCAGGCATTTCGGCAACAGTTTTGTTGATGGTTTCCTGCATTTCCTTTACATCCAAATTAATTGCAGCATTTGCAGAGGAACTGTTTACCATCACTTCTGCAAGCTGAACAAGGTAATCGCGGCGGGTAATGTTTTTTTCAATATAATGAATGCACTTATAGCGAACACATGTGTGCAGATAGGCTGCCAGTGAGTCTTGAATATTTAATTCATTTCGGCGGTTCCATAAGGAAAGAAAAACATCCTGCACCACATCGGCTGCAGCGTCTTTTCCCCGCAGCGCTTTGGCTGCGGTAATAAACAAATTCTCCCAGTAACGTTGATAAAGTAGAGTAAATGATCGCCGGTCATCATCAGCCATTTGCTGTAGTAATTGCTCATCCGTATGTATCATCAATGACTCTTGTGTTTTTTGATAATCTAACATTTGCAAAACTTTACAAACAATTTATTACGGCCTGCTGCCCTTTCGGAAAACTTTACACCAAATGAATAAACCCACAACCGGAACATAATTTCTGTTCTCTCAATAAAACAATAATCATAAAAAGGAAGGGCAATTCAGGAGCAGTATTTAATATTGTTATCCTGTAAATTTAAGATTTTTTTTGAAAAGATGTAAAGGAAACGATTGCATTTATCTTCAACAAAAACAATTTCATCCATCAAATGACAAATGTGGTAACAACCAATTTCCTGTTTTTTAATGATAAAAAAGCGTCTATTATTATGGCTTCATCACCGGGGGTAAAACCAAGCAATATGGTATAACCATCTTATTATCCGCATTCCCCTTGCATGAAAAAAGATTATAGAAACCTGGATTATAAGTACAAAAGAAAACTCCAAAAACATCAGGAGTAATGGGATGTTTTACCCTGACAACTTTTTACAGATGTAATTATCCTTTTCCTGATTAATTGCCTTGGTAGGTTTTCACCATTAAATATTATTTGATGTTTGCGCAAAAAATTGCAGTAAGCACATAAACAATTATTATTCGTTTTATCCTTGTATGCTTCTATTATGTTTGTTAGTTTTTGTTGAAATATGCCTATAAAAATTTTAAAAAATAATTGCTATTCATTCAAAACATCCTTCGATTCCATCAGCATTTCTTCCGCGGTTTGTTGCGATAATTTTTCAATTTCAAATTTAGCTAACACAGTTTCCAGTCCTCTTAATTTCTTTTCTTCGCCATTTTTTTTGTACTGCACCTTCAATATGTTTATTTTTTCAGCATCCTGAATGCCTTCTATCAACTTTTCAAAACGAATAGAGGTCATAGGGCCGGGGTAAACCTGGTAAGTATCGCCGGCAGGCCAAGCGGTGAAACGGCTGTCGTGTAGCGGGTCTTCTGGCCAACTGTTATAAGCCCAGCGTAAATAGCCATTCATATTTTTTGCGGCGGTGTACCAGCCAATCCATACATGCTCTGCCGGTGGCGAAAAAGTAAAACCATTAGGATATTTTTCTGTACAGCATGTGTACCAGGTGCTGAGTTTTCCCTGCTGCTGGCGCCGTAGTAAAATATCATTTTGAAATTGAAACCGGGAAGCGATACAATAATCATAAATATCTTTTTCTATTTCAGGATGATAATCCCCTGCCAATGCAATCTTCCAATCCTTATCTATTGTTTTCAATAGTTTGATAACGGATTGCATAGCCGGCAGGGGCCGTTCATCCATAGCAATAGCGGTGATGGGAAACCAACCTTTTTGTTTGAGATGTTTTGTAAAATCTTTTAGCATCGTTGACCAAAAAAGAGTGTATTCATCAGAACCGGTTTTTCCGGTGAACACGGTGTCTTTCCCAATGCTTTCATCATAATACTGAAAAGCGATTTCCCAGGGAACCATGCTATAACAATTAATGCGTTTATTGATACCGCAGTTCATCACAAAAGAAACATACTTATCAAATAAACTGTAATCATACACCCAGCTTCCATCTTTCTTTTTTATCCATTTAATAAGGCCGGGATAATCATCATAAGTCTGGTGGCCCCAGGGTTCGTTTACAATACTGGCGGTGATGTTTTTTTGGCCTGCATTGGCCAGCATGGTATAATATTTTTTCATTAAGGCAAAATGCTCATCACTCCATAGTTTCACATCATGCACCCTTGCGATGGCGGCGGGGTGTTGCCAAAAGTCTAAATTAAATTTCCATTGTGATGGCGGAGGCAATGTTTTATTAAGCACTTTTACAGATAACTTCAACTTATAAATCTTATCCGCCT
>JBDSOE010000243.1:0-4924 GCA_039915005.1 Ginsengibacter sp. | reverse complement strand
TTCATCAATAATCATGCTGCTGTTATCAACCCCGCCTTCCGTAGAGAAATCTAAATAGGCAAATCCGGTATTAGCCCCGTAAGAACCATTGAATCCGGCGGTTTTAGTAAAAGTAAAGACCACTACGCCGGCGAGCTTCCCCGTTACGATGATGCTTCCACTGGCAGAAGTGTTATTGCCACCATCCGCAGAGGTAAAAATCCAAAGATTTTTTAAAGAGAACTGAGCGCCATTGGATGTTTTTATTGAATTTACCTGGTTAAGAGCAGGCGCGTTTACGTTATCAACAAACCGGTTGGAAGCCTGGTAGCCAATGCCATTTCTGGAACTGTAGATTAGAAAAGCGCCGGTAAGTGAAAAGGGCTGGCCATTGCTGGTGAAGGTATTTACATAAGGGGTTTGGGCTTCAAAAGTTTCAGTATATTGGGCACTTACTGAAAGTGCGGTAAAGGCAAACACAAAAAATGCAATTGCCGGTTTCATAAAAAAGGATTTCATAAACTGAGTAAAATTTTACAATAAAAAAATAGGTTTAAATGATAAATTATTAGTGATTAATAAAGCTACTCCGTACAAATCTGCTCTTAGAAAAGGGCGCAACTTTATTATTTTTAGTATTTTAAAAGTATTGAAAAAAGAAACTTAATACCGTAAAAGTATAGAAAGAAATCTTATTCAATTCAGATTGTTGGAATAATATTTAAAAATCTTTCCAACACTTTCTCCCGTGGCAATATAATTTTATTTCGCATGGTTTTGCAGGCTTCTTTTTTATGGTCCTTAGAGAATGATATTGCTTACTCTCAAATATCATCTGAAAGGAGAAAGGGAATTTTCTAATCATGAAAAAACTTCTTCGGGATACAAAAAAATAAGATGATTGAAGAGTACCCACTGAAGGAAATACTTTTATAGAATAGAAAATAAATAAGCAAAGAAAGAAATAAACTACACACCGTAAGAGACAAAACAGTGAACGATTTTAACCGGCCGACACACTTTCTTCGGCGGCATGAACGATCTCCCCATCCAATGGTTCAGCCCGCTATCACGTTCCAACCCATCCTCAAAAAAACCCAAGAATTTATACTCTTTGAGATATAGCTTCATTTTCCAGCTATTATTTATCCTGCAAAACCAGCAAGGGTATTTTTGTTTTATGACTCATCTCCTTAGTATGAATGACGCCGAATATTCTTTCAAAAATAGTATGCTTATGAGCTACCATTGCCAGAATATGGGTAGGATGGGTTTCAATAAATTTCCGGATTTCCACATCCGTATTTTTACCTTCAACGGTGTAAAAAGTATGATTGATTTCAGAAAAGGCCATGGCGATATTTAATTTACCCGCAATTTCTCCGGGCTATAATTCCAAGGCCTTCTTCCGCACATTCACTATCTGAACAAAAGCATCATTCTTTTTGGCAAGTCGTTTCAGCAGATTATAGTCTCCTGCTTTGGTTTGATCATCAAAATCAGATGCGAGTGTAAAAATACCTGTTGATTGGTATTCCGCATTTTCAGGAACCACTAATACCTGTAACGACGATTTGCGAACGATGATAGTCGTAGTGCTTCCAAACATTGACTTGCTTTTTCCTTTTCCTTTCATACCCATTATTATTAGATCTGCTTTGCTCTCCGTGGCAGCTTTCTGAATAATAAGGGATGTATTACCTTCCCTCACCATGCCATTGATCCTTATTGTATATTTCTTGCGTAGTATTTCTATATATCCTTTCAATAAATCTTCTTTTACCTCCTGCAATTCTTTTCCCGGTTCACGTAAAAGCAAAGCAGGCATTTGATCTATAGCTGAATGATTTGTGTATGCATGTACCAGGATCAAACCGGCATCAAAAACATTAGCCAGTGATGCTGCATAATTAGCGGCATTATAAGAGGCATCTGAAAAATCAATGGGAACCAATATAGTTTTCATAATCTCAGTTTTTTAACAGGAGAATTAATATTCGGCTGGTATATGATTAAGTGCCGGCTCTGTTTTGTTTCATTAAACTGCATGAGCCATAATCATTGTGTAAATAATTTTTATAAAGTTCATCAAATTAGCTCAAAAACTAAGCTAATTAATTTGATAAGTACTTTACGTTTTCAGACCTTTGGCTGGCAGCAGGTTATTTAATTTTAAATATTTATTTATGGGAGTTTGGCGACAGATTGGAGAATATTTATGGATCGTAAAAAAAGACCCTAATGCTCCTCAATCAAAATGGATTGGCTACATGCACTTCATTAACCGGTTATCAATTTTACTTTTTTTGATAGCGATGATCATTATTATTGTGAGGCTGATAAGAGGGTAGGGGCGCAAACAGTTTTTTTCTACAACAAAGATTTACTCTCTTACAAAATTATAAATGCTATTCGCAGCATTGAAAGAGGCATTGCCGCCTGCCGAAAGAATATTTCTTAACCGGGAGTATTCCTGTTGAATACTTTCTCTTTTTTGTTTATCAAACAAAATACTCTTCAGTTCCAAAGTAATTTTCTCCGGCGTAAGATCATGCTGAATCAACTCCTTTACCACTTCTTTATTCATGATGAGGTTTACGAGGCAAATGAATTTTAATGTGATAAGCCTGCGTCCGATTTCATAAGAGATGCGTCCAGCTTTATAACAAACTATTTCGGGTACATTAAACAAAGCAGTTTCCAAAGTAGCCGTACCCGATGTTACCAATGCAGCAGAGGATTGCATGAGAATAGAATACGTGTTATCCGATTACATCCTTACATTATTGTGGCCCTTTATAAAACTTTCATAAAACTCATCTTCAATAGACGGCGCCTTGGCAACTATAAAATGATAATTACTAAAATTTCTGGTGGCCTCAAGCATTATGGGAAGTTTACTATTTATTTCCTGCCTGCGGCTTCCGGGTAGCAAGGCAATAGTGTGAGCATCTGGCTGCAGCCCCGAATGATCTTTTATATAAGCATCCACCACGGGCACAAGAGGGTGCCCTGCATACTCTACCTCAAAATTCCATTTTTTATAAAACGGCTTTTCAAAAGGGAGGATCACAATCATCTTATCCACATATTTTTTTATCGCCTTTACGCGGCTTTCTTTCCATGCCCACACCTGCGGAGAAATATAAAAAACGGTTTTGAAATTATTTTCTTTGGTCCACTTTGCCATCCTCAAATTGAATCCCGGATAGTCTATAAGAATGACCATATCGGGATTAAAGACTGAAATATCTTTCTTGCAAAATTTAAAATTCTTTAAGATCGCCGGAAGGTTTTTGACTACTTCCGCAAAGCCCATAAAAGCAAGCTCTTTATAATGCTTTACCAGGGTGGCACCCGTAGCTTTCATTTTATCGCCTCCCCAGCACCTGATGGCAGCGTTGGCATCCAGCTTCTGTAATTCCTTTATAAGATTGCTTCCATGCAAATCGCCCGAGGCTTCTCCTGCTATAATGTAATATTTCATACCCTTGCAATATACTATGTTATACTACTGAAAATCTTCTTCAAAAAAAATATTCCTAAATATTTTGAATAACTAAATTAGTTAGTATATTTGTCTAAATAAATTAGTTGATTATGTCAGTAGCCGGTCAAAACTTAAGATACTTACGCAAGCTCCGCGGTTGGACGCAGGAGGAATTTGCTTCTAAACTTGGAATCAAGCGCTCTTTAATCGGAGCGTATGAAGAAGGAAGAGCCGATCCCCGGCTTGATGTCCTTGAGTTAATCAGTGAAATCTTTAAGGTTACTCTTGATGAACTTTTATTGCGCGATTTAAGTGAAATAAAAGGCTCCGGCTACCTCGCTAAAAGGAGGCAAATGAAAATGATGACTGCCGATAGAAACCTCATTCATTTTGTACCCGTAAAAGCAGCCGCGGGCTACCTTGCAGGCTATGGCGACAGCGAGTTTATTGACGAGCTAAATACCTTTACCCTCCCTATGCTTACCGGTGGCAGCTACCGCGCTTTTGAAATAATAGGAGACAGTATGATGCCTACGCCAAGCGGAAGCATTATTGTGGGCGAGAAGGTAGAGAAGATAGAGAATGTAAAAAATAACGCGGCCTACATTGTGGTCAGCAATAGCGAAGGCATTGTTTACAAACGCGTAATTAAAAGTAATAAGAACGTAAATAAATTGACGCTGGTAAGCGACAATCCGGCCTTTCAGCCTTACCATGTGCAAACAGCTGACGTATTGGAAATGTGGCAGGCGCAGGCAGTTATTCATAAAGTTACCCAGCAGCAAAGATGGGATGTGGATTCGCTGGTGAACCTGGTTAGCAATCTGCAGGACCAGGTAAGTTCCCTGAAAAAGAAAATAAATTAGCAAATGTTTTATGTTTGTGTTTATTCATTACATTTAGTTTCGCTTTCAAAAAAAGTGCAGCCACACGGCTTTAACCATTCATAAGTAAAAAATACCATCATGATCAAATTACAAATTATCGGGCATCTCGGCAACGATTGTACCCAAAACGAAGTAAACGGTAAAACCGTTATTAATTTTAATGTTGCCCACTCAGAAAAATATAAAGACGCGCAGGGAAATTTAGTAGAAAAAACAACATGGGTAAAATGTGCCTACTGGACCGACAGAACCGCCATTGCCCAGTACCTCACCAAAGGGAAAATGGTGTATGCAGAAGGCACTCCGGAAGCAGAAGGTTTTCTTAGTAAAGACAACCAGAACGCCGCTTCTTTAAAGATGAGGGTTTTCCAGGTTCAGCTATTAGGAAGTAAGAACGACAATGCCCCGGCAGGAAGTAACCCACAAACCTATGCCCAGCAGTCGCCTTCATCCACTGCCAACCAACAGGCCACCTACTCCACAGTAGCCGCTCCCCAGCAGCAGGCGCCTTCATCAGTAGAAGAACCGGCAGACGATCTTCCGTTTTAGGAGGCGGATTGCTTGCCTT
>JBDSOE010000223.1:0-12964 GCA_039915005.1 Ginsengibacter sp. | reverse complement strand
AATCAGGCATTTGCCATAACCGGCCAGGTTAATGGAAATTTTAACTGGACAGACATCCGCGGAATAGATATGTCTTCAGGAAATGCCAACGCAGTTTTATTTGAAAATGGAAAAACTAAATTTTCATTCACAGATGCGGAAACCCAAAGAACCGTTAACCGAATCCCGGTTATAATTCCCGCGTCATTAAATCAAAAATTAAAAGGTAGCGCTTCCAGTGTTTCCATTGATGAATGGTCACCAACGTCTTTAATGAGCGCCGCTATCGCATACGATAAAAAACATGGCAAACTATTTTTTGCGTCTATGCATACCGGTAGTTTGATGTGGATAGATTTGAGAGCAGGAAATAAAACGACTTCTTTTTATACCATTCAAAAACGCTTGGTACAAAATGAAGATTTTAATGATGAGGCATTTAATATCACCCGCATGACGATTGGCGCAGATGGCAATGGATACGCCCTTACTAATGATGGAAATCATCTCATTAGTTTTTCAACGGGAAAAAAAACAATCATTACCGATTTGGGAAATCTGATAGACGCAGAGTCCAACAAAAGTATTTCTGTTCATAATAAATGCAGTAGTTGGGGAGGGGATATGGTTGCGGATGCTTTTGGAAAATTGTATTTATTTACCGCCAATCATAATGTTTTTGAAATAGATATTCCATCAAAAATAGCTACTTATAAAGGAAGCGTTATTAATTTGCCACCTACCTTTTCACTTAACGGGGCGTCCGTTGATAATGATGAAAACGTAATGATAAGCAGCGCCAATACTTTCGAAGGTTTTTATAAAATAAATATGAAAGATCTTTCTGCTTCAAAATTAAATACCACCGGACAGATATTTAATGCATCTGATCTTGCCAGTAGCCATCTTCTTAGAGAAGGTGAGAAAAAAGTAAGCGCTGCCAGCCTGCCCGAAATTGAAGTAATTGGGAATAGATTTATTTCAGTTTACCCCAACCCGGTGAGCGATGGCCTGATAAAAGTATCGTTTGATAATAATTTGGCAGGAGAATATAAAATTGCCCTTTCTGATGTGCAGGGAAGATTGATAGAAAGTAAGACGGTCTATGTAAAATATCATGGGCAAATAGAAAATTTTAAATTAAAGACAAAACCTGCTTCAGGATGGTATTTGATCAAAATTACCAATTCCGAAAACCAAAATATTCTTTCGGATAAATTAGTGATTGAATAAAAATTTTTAATGATTGAATAAAATCAATTGATTCGTTCGTTTGGCATGCCGCTCTGAAAAGAGCGGCTTTTGTTTAGGATAATTATTTGCGATAATAATGAAATGCGCCGCGTATCATTATTCAATGAACTAATTTTGTTTGAACATTATGCATGATATAGAACCATACGATAGCTGGCAATATTTATATGCCTCAGAAGAGGATGAGCTTTCCCCGTTTTATGGGCGTGAGTATAGCCAGTTTGAATATGTAAATACCATTTATAATTATTACATCCATCCGCTTTGGGATGAATTTGGAAGCCGCACTTTATACCTTAAAGTACTAATGGCGGATTATGATGCGAACTATGTGATTGTGGAATTGATAGGTGAATGGAATGATGCCATTGAAAACGACATCATGACGCTGAAGCGGGAAGTGGTTGATGAATTTTTGCGACAAGGAATTACGAAATTTATTTTGATTACAGAAAACGTTCTCAACTTTCACAGTAGTGATGATAGCTATTATGAAGAATGGTTTGAAGATGTAGAAGACGAAAACGGATGGATCGTTTTCCTGAATATGCCCGAAGCCACCCAACATGATTTTATAAAAGCGCGATTAAATAATTATGTTGAATTACTTAATCTTGAGCAATGGCGCACTCTAAAACCTGATGTGCTTTTTAATCAGTTGGATAATTTTTTATTAAGAAGACTTGATGGGTTTTAGATTCTATATTTCCGGTTACAGATTTTAAAACCTGGGCATTGCAAATTTTGTAATGCTGCAATCTTTCTCAATGACTGTATGCCTGAATTTTAAGGATCATCGTTTTAGAATTACAATCTGAATCTAAAATCCTAAATCTAAAATCTGAAATTTCCAACTTCGTTTAGTATTTTTGCGCATCTGAAAATTTCTCAACTCTCTGATTTATGACCTGGAAACAGTTATTCACTTCGTCGCTTGGCAAAAAGATTTTAATGGGTGCAACGGGATTCTTTTTGATTACTTATCTCATCGTTCATGCCTCCATAAACGCACTGATCTTTTTTAATGATGACGGCGCCACCTTTAATGCAGCGGCTCATTTCATGCTTCATAATTATATTGTGAGGATACTTGAAATAGGATTATTCGCAGGCTTTATTCTGCACATTATCCAGGGACTACTGTTATGGAAACAAAACAGGGCTGCAAGAGAAGTAAAGTATCAAGTGAAAAAATATCCACGTGAAATAAAATGGTACAGCCGTTACATGGGATGGCTGGGTACTTTTATACTTTTATTTCTTGTAATGCATTTGTATCATTTCTGGGCAAGCACAAAAAATGAATTGTATTTTCAAGGGGCTTCCGTAGATCTTTATCAGCAGATGAAAGAAATTTTTACGAACCCTGTTTGGTTCATTTTATACATGATTGGATTGGCATCACTTTTATTCCATTTGTTACATGGCTTTCAAAGCGCCTTTCAAACTTTTGGAATCAACAACAGAAGATGGCTTCCCCTTATAAAAAACATTGGTGTTATTTATTCAATTGTTATTTGCCTTCTGTTTGCTTCTATGCCTGTGGCATTTATGGCAGGATGGCTTCAATAAATTCTAACGTTGAAAACAAATATTCCACATAAAATATTCAATACTAACGTATGGCATTAGACGCAAAAATTCCGGCAGGAGATATGGATCAAAAATGGACTAATTACAAGGACCACGTAAAATTAGTAAGCCCTGCCAATAAAAGAAAATTAGAAGTGATCGTAATAGGCACCGGGCTTGCCGGAGCCTCTGCTGCCGCCACTCTGGGCGAACTGGGTTATAAAGTAAAATCATTTTGTTTCCAGGATAGTCCGCGACGGGCACACTCCATAGCGGCACAGGGTGGTATCAACGCGGCAAAGAATTATCAGAATGATGGCGACTCTGTATTCCGTCTTTTTTATGAAACGGAAAAAGGAGGCGACTTCCGCTCGCGTGAATCCAATACCTATCGTCTTGCTCAGGTAAGTGGAAATATTATTGATCAATGTGTAGCACAAGGTGTTCCTTTTGCAAGAGAATATGGTGGCTTATTGGCCAACCGTTCTTTTGGCGGCACACAGGTACAGCGCACTTTCTATGCCGCCGGCCAAACTGGTCAGCAATTATTGCTAGGTGCTTACGGTGCTTTGGAACGCCAGGTTTCCCTCGGAAATGTTACGATGTATTCGCGCCATGAAATGCATGATATTGTAAAAATTGACGGGAAGGCAAGAGGCATCATTGCAAGAAATCTGGTTACCGGAAAATTAGAAAGGCACTTCGGACATGCGGTACTTATTTGCTCCGGTGGTTATGGTAACGTGTTTTACCTGAGTACCAACGCTATGGGCAGCAATGTAACCGCAGCCTGGAAATCACACAAAAAAGGCGCCTTCTTTGCCAATCCATGTTACACACAAATTCATCCTACCTGCATCCCGGTTACCGGAGATCATCAGAGCAAATTAACCCTGATGAGTGAGAGTCTAAGAAATGATGGAAGAATATGGGTTCCTAAGGATAAAAATGAAAAAAGAAAAGCGATAGATATTCCAGCCGATGAGCGCGATTATTATTTGGAAAGAAGGTATCCGGCCTTTGGAAATCTTGGCCCCCGTGATGTAACCTCACGTGCAGCCAAAGAGAGGTGTGATGCGGGCTACGGCGTAGGTACTACCAAGAAAGCCGTTTATCTTGATTTTGCAGATGCCATTAAACGTTATGGAAAAACAGAGGCTCATAAGAAAGGAATGACAGATGCGAATGAGGATACCATTACTGAATTGGGCAAACAGGTGATAAAAGAAAAATACGGTAATCTCTTCGCCATGTATGAAAAGATCACCAATGAAAATCCTTATGAGGTTCCTATGAGGATTTATCCTGCGGTACATTATACTATGGGGGGCCTTTGGGTTGACTATGAATTAATGACAACTGTTCCTGGATTGTATTGTCTTGGTGAAGCTAATTTTAGCGATCATGGCGCCAACAGGTTGGGTGCTTCCGCATTAATGCAGGGATTGGCCGACGGATATTTTGTGATCCCCTACACACTTGCAAACTATATGTCAGTGGAAATTCGCACACCGGTTATTCCTACAACACATCCTGCATTTGAAGAAGCAGAAAAAGAAGTGAGAGAAAGAATCGAAAAATTAATGAATGTAAAAGGAACGGAATCAGTAGAAAGTTTCCATAAAAGATTAGGCCATATTATGTGGGAAAAATGCGGAATGGCGCGGAATGATAAAGGATTAAGAGAAGCTATTGAAGAAATAAAAGCATTGAGAAAAGAATTTTGGGAAAATGTACGGATCCCCGGTGATATTTTTGAAATGAACCCTGAATTGGACAAAGCAGGAAGGGTAGCGGACTTCATGGAATTGGGTGAATTGGTATGTATAGATGCACTCAACAGGAGAGTAAGTTGTGGTGGCCATTTTAGGGAAGAAAGCCAGACTGATGAAGGCGAAGCGAAACGTATAGACGATGAATTCAGTTATGTAGCAGCGTGGGAGTATTCAGAAAATGGTGAAGTATTGAATAAAGAGGAATTGACTTTTGAATTGACGAAGCCAAGTGAGAGGAGTTATAAGTAATTTAGATTGTTAGATTGTTAGATTGTTGAATTGTTGGATTGTTTACCTAAAACTTTCAAATAATGGAGACACAACCAGACAAAAAATATTTAAAACTCAATGACATTGAATGTTACAAAATTGCTTTTCACCTGAGTAATTATGTATGGAACGCAGTAATCAAATGGGAATGGTTTGCTAAAAAAAACAATAGGTGCTCAATATGTTGATGCCATAGATTCTATTTCTGCAAATATTGCAGAAGGATTCGGAAGACATTTTAAAAAAGACAAAGTGAACTTTTACAGGTATAGTAAAGGCTCATTAAAAGAAAGTTATGATTGGACTGAAAAATCAAAAGTAAGAGAATTACTTACGCCTGAAGAGTACAGTCATATTTTTATGGAATTAGAGAAGTTACCCAAATCTCTTAATTACTTAATTAAATACACAAATGAAAAATTAAAGATCTAAAGCAACCTTAATAAACAATACAACAAAAAAACAGTTCAACAATATAACAATACAACAATATACCAATGGAACATTACAATATGAACCTTACCCTAAAAGTATGGCGCCAAAAAAATTCAGAATCTAAGGGACATTTTGAAACTTATGATGTAAAAGATATTTCTTCGGAAATGTCATTTCTTGAAATGTTCGATGTGCTTAATGAGCGATTGGTTCATGAAGATAAGGATCCGATTGTGTTTGATCACGATTGCCGTGAAGGGATTTGTGGCGCATGTAGTATGTATGTGGATGGAAGGGCGCATGGCCCATGGCAAAAAAACACCGTTTGTCAATTGCACATGCGCGCTTATCACGATGGTGATACTATTGTGGTAGAGCCCTGGCGGTCAACTGCATTTCCTGTTATAAAAGATCTGATGGTGGACAGAAGAGCATTTGACAGGATCATAGAAGCCGGTGGATTTATTTCTACCAATACGGGTAATGCCGCGGATGCTAATTCAATTCCGGTGGATAGAGCAAAGGCGGAAGAGGCTTTTGACTCAGCCGCTTGTATAGGCTGTGGTGCCTGTGTAGCCGCGTGTCCTAATGGTTCTGCTATGTTATTTGTAAGCGCTAAAGTTTCGCAGTTGGCATTGTTACCACAGGGACAGGCAGAAAGAAAAACCAGGGTTTTAAATATGGTGGGCCAAATGGATAAAGAAGGTTTTTGTAATTGCGGAAATATTTATGATTGCGAAGCAGAATGTCCTAAAGGAATTTCTGTAGAAAATATTGCAAGAATGAACAGGGAATATTTGGGCGCTTCTCTATCTTCTGAAATTCAAAAACGACCTGATCATGCACAACATTAAGGTTAAGGGAATCCTTCATGACTCTTATAGCCTGCAGCCACAAACCTCAAAATATTGTATTTTATATAAGTACATTTACACTCAATCTCTTTTATGATAATAAGGATTCCGGCGCTTTCCTTTTCCAAAAATAAATTCCTTTTCTTTTATTAAATGGCATTATTAGAAAAATACCTGAAAGTAAAAAAATCCACAATTCCAAAGGCAGGCAGAGGATTATTTACCACCATCTTTATTGCAAAAGGTACCCGTATTGTAGAATACAAGGGAAGAATATGCACCTGGAAAGAAGTCCAATTTGACAGCACTAACGTATATATTTATACAGTTAACTCCAGGCATGTATTAGATGCGCGAACTTATTTAAAAGCTTTTGCACGGTACGCCAATGATGCCCGTGGGCTACAAGGTATCAGTGGAATAAAAAACAATTGTTGCTTTGTAAATGATAGACTGAAAGTTTATATAGAAGCGGCAAAAGATATTCCTGCAGGTGCAGAGATCTTCGTGGATTATGGTAAAGAATATTGGAAAGTGATCAGGGAAAATTTAAAGCCCGCAAAAGAAGAAAAATAATGTCTTCGTAGCCTCCTATAAAAAGACAGACCGGTCTTTATTATTCTGTTATTAATTCTTACTTCACTTTACTTCATCTATTATTTGCCGGGCACGGCTTCCGCGTAAATAAATTTGAAAACCTATTCCCAAATTCAAATTACTTCTGTATGCCTGGCTTCCAAAACCTACAATTCCATTGTACTTCAGCAAGGTTTCCAGTCCAATATTTTGAGTAATGAAATAAGCGTATCCCGGCCCTATACCCAGCCCTAAACCTGTTGTATTGGAGCCGCCCGAAAGACTTATGCCCTGGATACCGGCATTGCCTTCAAAAAATAAACGGCCTTGTTGTACTATATTCACCCGGGAATCATTGATATAATATCTTCCCAAAGCGCCCACTCCATAGTCTGTGGTGGTGCCTGCTCCCTTTGCGGTAGCGAGGCCAAAATTAATATAGACGCCCAGGGCTACATTGTCCCTGAGAAAGAAAGCGAGTTTCGGATCCACGCGAACCTGGAAGGCGCCGCCTCCACCAAGGGTCAGGTTTAAATTGGCAAGGTCACCACCAATCATGAAATTCCCTCTTTGAATTTGTGCATCAGATTTTGTAGTGAAGAAAGCGATTGAAATCATGAGCATTAAAATAATTCTTTTCATGTTTTTTTTTATCTTCCCGTAAAATCTATGCCAATTGACAGTTATTAAACAGGTATTGCTAAATTGCAACACCGTTATCTTTTAAAAAATAATTGAGAATGAAGAATTGGATGCATAGTTTGAAACAAACGCACCTTGTAAAATCTGTAGTATATTTTATTGTGGGAGTGGCCAGCTATCCGGGGCTTGCCATAGTTAATAAAATAAAAATTACCGGTACTGAACATCTAAAGAATTTACCCAAAAGAAATGTTTTATTTGTGAGCAATCATCAAACTTATTTTGCGGATGTGATTATGTTTCTCCACATATTTTGTGCGGTGAAATGGAGGAAAGAAAACAAGTTGGGCATTCCGTATTATTTAATAAACCCTTTTACCAGGGTTTATTATGTGGCCGCAGCAGAAACGATGAAAAGCAGTTGGCTTTCCAGGCTTTTTACATGGGCAGGCGCCATTACCGTGAAACGAACCTGGCGCGCAGAGGGCAAGGAAGTGCGGCGTGGGCTGGATGCCACAGATACCCGGAAAATATCAAGGGCATTGGAAAATAATTGGGTCATTACTTTTCCGCAAGGCACTACCAAGCCATTTGCCCCGGGAAGAAAGGGAACGGCTTTTATTATCAAGCACCACCAACCCATTGTGGTTCCGGTGGTGATCAACGGATTTTGGCGCGCCTTCAATAAAAAAGGACTGAAGTTTAAAAAGAAAGGATCTCTTTTAACCGTAAATTTTAAAGAGCCACTTTTATTCACCTACGAGGAAAGCATTGAAGAAATCCTGGAAAAGGTGATGGATGCCATTCAGCAAAGTAAAAAGTTTATGATGCAGGGCAAGCAGAATTTGATTGGCAGGATTGATAAATAAATTTATCAGTAATAAATTTTCTACCAAAACCCATGTTTCTGATCTGCAAAAACAAGCATCTCATGCTTTATAAATTGTCAAAAATATTTCTGCTTTTCAAGGACAGGGAATTATATCAATTCGCCCATAATTATTGAATAAATTGAATAAGAGGTGGTGGAAGAGAGCCCTCTCTCATTTTTGCTTTTTTATAACTTCATTTATAACGATGTTTACAACTATCATTTTTTTTAAAAGAAACCATGAAGAGAAAATTTAGTTTGCTGGTAATTTTTAATCTTTCATTTTTAATTTTTGCTTTTGCACAGGCGGATCGCTGGCAGCAACGTGTTAATTATAACATGAAGGTAGATGTAGATGTAAATACCAATCTGATCAAGGGAGTCCAGCAATTGGAGTATTTCAATAATTCGCCCGATAAATTGGACCGAGTATTTTTTCATTTGTATTGGAATGCGTTTCAGCCGGGAAGTGAAATGGATGTAAGAAGCCAGGAACTGGGTAAAATTTTAATTAACGGAAAGCCCGACTGGGATTCAAGAGTAAAAGACCGTATCTCCAAACTGAGCCCTTGTGAAATGGGCTACCAGAAAATAAAATCTTTAAAATTGAATGGAGTGCAGCAGCCGGTAAAGCTGCATGGAACTATCCTGGAGGTTGATCTTATTAAACCCATTTTACCAAAGAGCAAAGTAAATTTTGAACTTGTTTTTGAAGCGCAGGTGCCTGTGCAAATAAGAAGAAGTGGCCGCGATAATGCAGAAGGAATACGGTACAGTATGAGTCAGTGGTATCCGAAAATATGCGAGTATGATTATGAAGGCTGGCATCCTGCACAGTACGTGGCACGGGAGTTCTATGGCGTTTGGGGCGATTATGATGTTACCATAAAAATTGATAAATCTTATAAACTGGGCGGTACGGGAGTTCTGGTAAATGCCAATGAAATTGGATGGGGATATGATAAGCCGGGAACGCCTTTAAAAAACATTTCCGCATCAAAACGTACCTGGCATTTTGTTGGAAAAAATGTGCATGATTTTGTATGGGCTGCCGATCCGGATTATGACCATATTGTAAAAGAGCGGGGTGGGGTAGTGTTGCATGTGATTTATAAAAAAAGAAATGATGCTGTGCAAAAGAGTTGGGAAACCGTGGCTGATGCCGCTTATTCAGTGTTGCCTTATATAGAAAAGCGTTTTGGTAAATATGCTTACCCGCAATATTCGTTTATACAGGGTGGGGATGGAGGGATGGAATATCCGATGGCAACTTTATTAAAAGGCCCCGGCCTCGGCACCGTCTTTCATGAATGGATGCATAGCTGGTACCAGATGATGCTGGCCACCAATGAAAATAAACACCCGTGGATGGATGAAGGTTTTACAAGTTGGGCCGAAGCAGAAATCTCCGCCTATTATTATGCTTTAACGATGGAGCCTGCGGCGAATCCCAAACTTCCATTGCACCACAGCGACGCCTATGATAGTTATTATTACCTGGTGAAAATGAAATTGGAAGAACCCCTCACCACTTTTTCTGATCACTATAATACCAACAGAGCTTATACAGTTAATGCTTACTCCAAGGGGGAAATGTTTTTAGAGCAATTGGGTTATATCGTTGGTGATTCGGTAAGGGATAAAATTTTACTGGAGTATTATAAAGTATGGAGGTTTAAACATCCTAATCCTTTTGATTTTATAAAAGTGGCGCAGCAGGTGAGTGGCATTCAATTGGATTGGTACCAGCAATATTGGGTGAGCACTACCAAAAAAATTGATTATGGCATTGACAGCCTTTGGGAAGAGAATGGTGTTTCAAAAATAAGATTAAGAAGAATGGGTGAAATGCCTATGCCTGTTGATCTTAAGCTTACGTTTAAAGACAGCACTACAGAAAATCATTATGTTCCTGTTGATTTAATGCTCGGTAATAAGCCCGCGGAAAATAACGAAAAAAGAACCGTGCATGAGGAATGGAACTGGACCAATCCAACTTATAATGTTGAAATTAAACATCGTTTGACGGATCTTATTTCAGTGGAAATTGACCCTACAAAAAGAATGGCTGATGTGGATCAGAGGAATAATATATTGAAATTGCAATGGTAAGAAGAAGGTGATTTGGCGGGCAGATAATTTCAGAGAATGTTGAGTTATTATTAAAGAAATTTTATAATTTCTTCAATCTATTCTCTAATTCTTTGTCAGAGATGTTTCCGGATTCTGATTTATCATAAATAGCAATCAGGAAAATATTTTCATTAACCACCTGAACATACGTTATCACTCTGGCACCACCGGATTTGCCTTTGCCTTTGGACTGAATAGCTAAGCGAATCTTATAAAAGTTATTACCGATGGGTATTCCCATCAAAGGGTTAATTTGTAATTCTTTGATTAAATTAGAAACATCAGCTTTTATAGAAGGATATTTTTTTGCAAGATGTTTTAGTTCTTTTGCAAAAGGATGTGTGTAACTGATCTTATAGTTCATCAAGAAGTTCTTGTATGGGTTTTAATTTTATTTTGCCATCAAGATGTAATTTTACTTGTTGCACTGATTCCTCAATATCATCTAAAATTCTTTTTTCTTTTGAAGTCAGCTCTTTTTCGGGTGCTTCTACCACTTCTAAAAAATCAAGGTGCTTTAATAACTTTCTCAAAAAAGGCATTTTACTTTTATCCTTTACTTTTAAAATTAATTGTTCCATTGTGCTACTTTTTTAGAATAATCATTTAGTTCTATAGGCAACGATAACTTATGCTGTACAAACTTACGCATTTTTAGAGATGCCTTTTTAAAAGGAAAGTCTTAAATGATGATTAAGACGGTATCAACAAAATATATTTTTCCTTAAAAAAAGGCTCTTCAAATATTTTATTAATTTCCCAGACACGTGGCCGGCAGCCACTATCAGCAATCTCATAAGAAAGATCGCCGCCTTTTAAACAGATAAGCCCTGATATTTTTTTGGGCTGATCTATGGGCCTCTTTTTCAATAAGGGCTTACTCCAAAACCATAAATCTTTTACAGGAGCCACCGCTCTTGAAACCACTACATCAAATTTCTTGTCTTTAATATCTTCTGCTCTTGAATGCTGCACCGTTACATTTTGTAATCCTATTTCAGTAACCACCGCTTCCACTACTTTTAATTTTTTATTGATACTGTCCACCAAATGAAAATGTACATCCGGGAAAAATATAGCCAATGGGATTCCCGGAAACCCTCCGCCAGCGCCTAAATCCATAACCTCGTATCCGTCAGGAAAGTTAAACTGTGTGGCAATGGCCAGCGAGTGCAGCACATGATGCTCATAAAAATGTGCCATGTCTTTTCTTGAGATCACATTTATTTTTTGATTCCAATCTTCATACAAATCTTTGAGCGCGGCAAATTGCTGCAATTGCTGTTGAGTAAAATCAATAAAATATTTGGTAAGAATCTCCATAAGACAAAAGTAGTTTTAAGTATTTTCTCATAAGATTGGGAAGCTTTTATTTCCAATTCTTCCCCGGCTTTTTAAAGAGTGCCGAAGCGAAGAATAAATAATAGAAAAACATTCCTGCATCGAAGAATAAAAACAACGGAAATAAATCCTTTTCATTCAGCTTCCGGGTGGTTTTAAACATTACAATTGCCTGTATCATAAAACGTAATCCGAATACACCCAGCACCCATCTCCAGTCGAACAAAAATAATGAAGTAATGAATAAAGGATAAAACAGGAAAAGAGAAAACGCATACAGGCTCAATAAAAACTTATGGATTCCTTTGTAGTATTTGCTTGTGGAATAATGACGTTTCTTTTGCCGTATCCATTGTTTCCAGGTGGTTGCCGGCTCCGATAAGGTGAAGGCATCTTTATCAATAACAATGGCAATGTTGTTTTGGGTAGCCGCTTTATTGATGAACAGATCATCATCGCCACCAGGCACATGATTGTGTGCTGAAAAACCTTTGTGCATGAAAAAAACTGATTTCTTATAACTCAGATTTCTTCCCACGCCCATGTAAGCGAGGCCACTTTGCGCATAAGATAAATATTGCAATGCAGTATGAAACGTTTCCCATCGAATCATTTTATTAAAAAAACCTTTCTTCTTGTGAAGCGCGCCGTATCCTAAAACTATTTCAATTCCGTCATGAAAACCTTCCTGCATTTTTTCCATCCAAAGCTCTGAAGCGGGTACGCAGTCTGCATCGGTGAGTAATACAATTTCGTACTTTGCTGTTTTAATACCCACACTCAACGGAAACTTTTTGCCAGGAATAAACCTTGCTTCCTGCTTTAATTCTATTAGCTGCAATTGCTTAAAAGTTCTTTGAAATTCTTCCAGGATATATTTGCTCTCGTCAAAAGAATTATCGTTTACCACAATCACTTCATGAGTGGTTGAATACTTTTGCACCAATGCACCGGGAAGGTTTTTTACCAGGTTTGCCGCTTCGTCTCTGGAACAAATAATTACCGAAACAGGATGTGTCTGAGATATCTTCCTTGACTTTGCCTTATAAAAGGCAAGCCGCAAAAAGAAGAAAAAGTAATAAAAGAGTTGTATAAATGTGATTATACAAAAAACGGTAAAAATTAAATATGCGGGCTCGTCTAAGAATTCAGTCAGTCTCATGTAATTGCAAACTTAACTTCCTTAAAGATATTCGCAAAATATCAAATTCCTTCCCGTTGTTGTATGGGTTGCTAACTTTGATAAGTTTATGCCAACTTAA
>JBDSOE010000174.1:0-24063 GCA_039915005.1 Ginsengibacter sp. | reverse complement strand
GCATCACTGTTAACCAAAACACTGCTTGGGGCTGTTCTTGCCGGAGTGCGGGTAGTGGTAGTTTTAACGGTGGCCTTATTTTCAGTGGGTTTTGTATTCGCTGCCTCCTTGTTCTTTTTTAATTCGGCCAACCTCTCATTTTCTTTTTTTACCGCTTCCGCGCGTGCAATGGCAATTTCTCTTTTGATCATTACAGCAATTGCATTTCTTAATTTGGCGTCCTGTTTTCGCTTGACATTAACCTGTGCGGTAAGTTCTTTTTGCCGTCCTTTTAATTTGTTTACGATCTCCGATTTCTCCTGTTGTTGCTTTTCTAATTTGGATAATTCTTTGCCCTGTTCCTGTAACACTACGTTCTTTCTTTTTTTGTTGCCGGATAATAAAGCTATTTTATCTTCCAGCATTACCTGGGTTTTTAAAATATTTTCCGATTGCATTTCACGATAATTCCGGTAAGACTTTAAATAAGCAATACGCTTGATGGCATCATTAAAATTATTGGCAGAGAATATGAAATTCAGGAAATCATAATTGCTCCGGTTTTTATAGGCATACACCATGCTTTTGGCATATTCCTGTTTCAGCGTGTCCAGTATGCGTTTCATTTTATTTACTTCCAGTTGCGAGGTATAAATATCATTATTGAGGCCTTTTATTTCCCCATTTATATTTTCAATAACGTTTCCCTGCAGGTCCATTTTTTTATTGATAAGGGAAAGTTGTCCAATATTTACTTTAGCGGTTTTCTTGGTTTCATTGAGAATTTTTTCTGTCTGGGCAATCTCACTTTTTAATTGATCCCTTTGTTTCTGAAGCGCATCTTTATTAGCAGGCTGCTGCGCAAATGATGCCTGTGTTAATAGAAGAAAAATAAAAGCCGTTACCATTCTGTTTGGCATGCACATTAAATTTTAGTAAGAATAATGAGTTGATATCTATGCAAGCTGCAATTCCTTAAAGTAACAATTATTTTGTTTTATAATTCCGGGGAATGTTAAAAGGGAATGATAATTCCTTGTTAAACTCATATTGTTTAAAGGTAAGCCTGATATCAACTTTTGTTTTTTCGGCAACGGTTATTTCGCGATACGTTGCAAAAGAGAACTGATCATTTTTTTCATAATCATCATAGATAAGATCTGCAGTGCGGTTCTTTCCCAGCCCGATGTCATCCAATTTACTTTTTTGTAAAAGATTATTATCTACGTTAATGGTCAGTAGGTTTTTGAAGAAAGTCCCAACGGTACTTATCAGAACATGATTCTCTGTTTGCCGGTAGGCTACAATACTATCGCCAATGTAGGCCGCGTTACCCACAATAACATCCTGCAGTGTTGAAAAATCTAAGGGAATATGCGCCACGCTTTCAATATAACTGAAAGGATGGTATTCAACTATTTTACCAAGCTTGTTCAGGATGATAATACGGTCCGGCTTTATTAAAATTCTGAACGCTTCAATGTTGAGAAAAGTGGCACTTACGGAAACCCATAAAATGCTGTCTTTGTACAGTCGTATAAATGCGTTCACGTCGGGCTGCTTGCCGTTCCTGTCCTCATATTGTACTTTCACTTTGGCAGAAAAAGTTTTAAAATCAATCCTGTTTTTCTCTAATAATTTTAAACCAAGAGAAGCAAGGCTCAGCGAATCTGAGTCTGGTAGTTTATGCGTAATCGTAACCGTAGTATCTTTTTTACTGATGGCAGTTTGTAATTTTTTGGTGGAGCGGCAGCTACCCGTTATGCACAATAAAACAAACGCAACTAAAATCTGTAAACAAAACTTCATTCCATTTCTTTTATAATAAATTAATTATGCCCGGTATGGCCAAAACCTCCTTCGCCTCTTACGGTAGTTTCTAATTGCTCTGTAGGTTGAAACGATGCCTTTTCAATTTTACAAATTACCATTTGCGCTATCCTGTCTCCGTGATGAATGGTATGTATTTCTTTTGATAAATTAACAAGAATAATTTTTATTTCGCCACGGTAATCACTATCCACGGTTCCCGGAGAGTTTAAGCAGGTAATGCCGTGTTTGAGCGCCAGCCCGCTTCTTGGCCTCACCTGGGCTTCGTAGCCGAAAGGTATTTCAAGAAAAAGCCCCGTAGGTATCATCCTTCTTTCTAAGGATTGCAAAGTTATGGGGTCAGTAAGGTTGGCACGCAGATCAAGCCCGGATGAGCCTTCTGTTGCATATTCAGGATTTGGATTCCCCGAGGTGTTGATGATTTTAATGATTACATCGTGCATGGAAACAAAGATAATGGATGCAAATTGTTGAACGCTTAAATGGCTGAATAGATAAACTGTTAAATTGTAGGATGATTAGATGTTGAAGGATTGGACTGCTGATATTATTTAGTTTTTAAAAAATTTATCTTTTTAAATTCTTCACTTTCTCCCAAATTTCAGGCAGGCGTTTTATAAAAACCAACTCTTTTCTTTTGCTGTAAAATTCCTGGATAGGCGTTCCCCAATACGTTTTATTTCCCTCAATGCTCGAGGTAATTCCGGCCTGCCCCATTACCACTGCATTGGCACCAATGGTAATAGTTTTGTTTACGCCTACCTGCCCCCAAAGAGTAACTCCGTCTTCCAAAACAGTTCCGCCGGCAATGCCCACCTGTGCGGCAATCAAACAGTTCTTCCCGATTACCACATCATGGCCCACGTGAACCAGGTTATCCATTTTGGTTCCCATTCCAATAATGGTGGCATCGCTAACGCCACGGTCAATAGTGCAATTGGCACCGATCTCAACCTTGTCGTTGATAATTACAATACCGCAGCTTTTCATTTTTTTAAACCAACTTTCCCTGTTTTTTTTTGTGTTGAAATAAAAGGCATCGCTGCCAATAATGGTTCCTGAATGAATCTCCACATTGTTGCCAATAACTGCATTATCATAAATGCAAACGTTGGGATGCAGAATGCAATTATCGCCGACCACTACATTATTTCCTAAAAAAACATTCGGCATTACGATCGTGTTTTTACCCGTTACCGAAGAATCGCTGATCATTTTTTTTGATGGAATAAAAGGACGAAAATGCTGGGTAATTTTTAGATAGGCTTCAAAAGGATCCTCAACAATAAATAATGTTTTACCATCAGGCGCTTCTTTTTTTGCGTTGATGATGATAAAGGTAGCCGCGCTGTTCAGGCAGGTGTCATAATATTTTGGATGATCAACAAAAACGATGTCGCCTTCTTTTACTTTGTGAATTTCATTGATGCCCGAAGCGAATGAATTTTTATTACCTGTAATTTCTGCTGAAATAAAATTGGCGATCCATTGCGCGGATACCGGAGAAGGAAACTGCATAAAAGAAATTTAAGAATCAAAGGTAAAGTTTGTATGAAATGCTCGTGCTTCTTTTTAAAAATGAAAATCAAAATAAAATTAAATTCAGAGGGATGATAAGAATGCTCATGATGATGGCAGGCAATCATTTTTTTAAAAATAAAAATATACAAATGTTTTGAAAAGAAGAGCCATTGAAAGTGGCTGTAGTACTTCATTTGAGAGCAACTGTCTTTCTGTTTTTAAAAAACCAATCATGCCTTAATCAAAAAAGATACGATGATATTAGCTGATTTAAAATTGAAAAGAGGAAGCTTATCCACAACTCGTTTAAAAATGTTGATAAAAAAAAGTGTGATTTTTTTCCTTATAGCAAAAATTATTTTTAATATTGTGTAAGGAAATTTATTTCCTGTACTTACTAACCCATCCATATAACAAAGCCCGTGCATTTTTTGACGGGCTTTATTATTTTTACAAACTTATTTTTACAAAAAACTTTTTAGTGAATACCTATTTTATTGTTTACAAACCTTTCCGTGTGTTATCACAATTTACTTCTGAGGACGGGAAAAAAACATTAAAAGATTTCTTTAAGGTTCCTAATGATGTGTATGCTCTTGGCCGTTTGGATTATGATAGCGAAGGGTTGTTGATCCTTACTAACGATACAAAATTAAACAGGGCTTTATTAGATCCGTTGCAGGCACATGAAAGAGAATATTGGGTGCAGGTGGAAGGCGAAATTACACAGCAAGCTATTGATAAATTAGAAGCAGGTGTGACTATTACCATCACTGGAAAAAAGTATGATACCAAAAGATGTGAAGCGAAAATAGTATTTCCCGCGCCTGATGTAGCCGTAAGAAATCCGCCCATCCGTTATAGAAAATCTGTTGCAGATAGCTGGATAAAAATAATAGTAATGGAAGGGAAAAACCGGCAGGTGCGCAGGATGACGGCCAGTGTTGGGTTTCCTACGCTCAGGTTAATCAGATACCGGATTGAAAAAATTACAGTTGAAGATTTGCAACCCGGAGAAATGAAAGAAGTATCTAAATCAGAATTGTATAACTTGCTGCGAATAATTAAAATGAAATAAAGTATGATCAAGTCAATGACTGGTTTCGGGAGGTCTGAGCAAACCGTAAATGATAAAACCTATTTGGTAGAAATAAAATCACTCAATGGGAAACAACTGGATATTAATTTGAAAATACCTCCATTGTTAAAACCTTATGAATTTGAAATAAGAAATTTATTGCAGGAAACTTTGCTTCGGGGTACCATAGAATGTTTGATAGTGATTAAACAAAATGGCTCTGCCAAACCGGTGGTGATTAATACCGATCTTATAAAATCTTATTACCGGCAAATTGAAGAACTGGCAAGCGATTTATCTATTGATACCCATTCTGTTTTGAGCGCTTTATTACGATTGCCCGAAGTGGTATCTCCGAGCAATGAGGTACTGGGTGATGAGGATTGGCTGGAATTAAAAAAAGTAATTGACGCAGCTTTAAACGAAATAGATACACACCGGAAGGAAGAAGGCAAATCGTTGGATAAGGAGCTTCGCCTTCGCCTGAAAAATATTCATGCGCAGGAAGAAGAAATATTAAAGCTGGAGCCAAGGAGGAGAATAAAAATAAAAGAAGGATTGATAGAGTTGCTTGAAGAGAATGCAGGGAAAGAAAATTATGACGCCAACCGGCTGGAGCAGGAACTCATTTATTATATCGAAAAAATTGACATCAGGGAAGAACAGGTGCGGCTGAGAAATCACTGTGAATATTTTTTAAACATTCTTGATGATAAAGAAGAAACAAGAGGGAAAAAACTTGCGTTCATGATTCAGGAAATTGGAAGAGAAATAAATACTACCGGTTCCAAGGCTTACGATTCCGACATTCAAAAATGCGTAGTACTTATGAAAGACGATCTTGAAAAAGCAAAAGAGCAAATTTTTAATGTTCTATAATTCTCTTTTTTTTGCAAAGTCATAAATTATTTTATAAAAAATCCCTGATTTGAAAAAAGGTTTGCTCATACTACTTTCGTTATCTCTCTTTTCATGCGGCAATATTGACTTGTTCGAAAAGCAGGCTCAAATACCGTCCCAGCAATGGTTTTACAATAATGTGCCGCAGTTTACTTTTCACGTAGAGGATACCACCTCACGTTATACTATCTATTTGGTATTGCGCCATACCGATTTGTATAACTATAATAACATCTGGCTCCGGCTGGGCTCCAAAGCTCCGGGAGATTCCATGCAGTTTCAGAATATCAATCTCAAATTAGCAAGTGATGCCAAAGGTTGGGAAGGAGTTGCGATGGATGATATTTATGAGGTAAGAAAAAATATTACCCCCGGCCCTGTTTCTTTCAAAAGGCCGGGTGAATATACTTTTTCCGTTGCACAGATCATGCGCGAAAACCCTTTACAATATATTATGAATGTGGGGTTGCGCGTGGAAAAAACAGAGAAGTAATTCTCTTCTTTTTTGAACTGTAATTTTTATCCGGCTGTTTTCATTTTCTAATTTTAAAGTAAATGGCTTTCAAGGTAATTAAAACCAAATTAAAAATAAGGCCACTGCGCCTGATCTACATTTTTTATTGGTTCCTGCTTGCTTATATCCTTGCTGCTCTTGTGTTTTGGTTCTTTGCGCTTAATAAACAAAATGTGGAGCTTAGTTATTACAGGCTTGGCGCGTTAAACGAAAATGATGTTTCTTATGTGCAAAAAGTAGAAAAAATAGAAGCAGCGAAGAACCTTAAAAAAGCCCAGTATATAGGAGAAGGCGTTACCTTTTTATTGTTGATAGTGGCTGGAGCCGTCTTTGTATTCAGGATCATAAACAAGCAATTGATGCAATCGCAACAGCAACAGAATTTCATGATGGCCATCACACATGAATTGAAAACACCCATTGCGGTTACCAAATTAAATTTGGAAACCCTGCAAAAGAGGAAGCTGGAATATGAGCAACAACAAAAATTAATAAGAAGCACCATCCAGGAGGCCAATCGCCTGAACGCCTTATGCAACAACATTCTTCTGCTAAGCCAGATTGATGCCGGCGGCTATACACTGACTAATGAGCATTTTGATCTTGGCGTGCTTGCCGGTGATTGTGCCGAAGACTTTATGATGCGCTTTCCTCAAAGAGAAATTGGTATTTACAATGATGAAGAAATAATTATTGACGGCGACAGACTGTTATGGCAGCTGGCCCTTAACAATCTTTTAGACAATGCTATCAAATATTCAGGCGTGGACGATGTAATTTCGCTTAAGGTTTTTAAAGAAAATAAATTTATAAAACTACAGGTAACAGATGAAGGCCAGGGAATTTCTTCAGGGGAAAAAGAAAAGGTTTTTGAAAAATATTTTCGCGGGGTGCACAGGCAAACCAAAGGCACGGGGTTGGGACTTTATCTTACCAGGGAAATTGTGAAGCAACACCATGGCGAGATTCATATTTTTGATAACATTCCGCGGGGAAGTATTTTTGAAATAAAATGCAGGATTGCAAAAAGTAATAACTATTAATTTTCATCAGATGCAACAAAAAAAACTTTCGATTTTATTGGTAGAAGACGAAGAAAATTTGCAGGATACTTTGAAATTGAATTTTGAAATGGAAGGTTATGAAGTTACTTCGGCTTACGATGGCGCGGAAGCGCTGAAAACGTTACACAATGAATATTTTGACCTTATTATTTTAGATGTAATGCTTCCTGAAATTGATGGGATAGCGGTTTGCGAAAATATAAGGCTGACCAATACTGAAATTCCTATATTAATGCTGAGTGCCAAAAATCAAAGTGCAGACCGCGTACTTGGATTAAAAAAAGGCGCGGATGATTATCTTACCAAACCGTTTAATCTTGAGGAATTATTAATCAGGGTAAGTATTTTAATAAATAAGAGCCAGCGCATTTCTGCGAAAGAACCCGTGGCTGAAGAATTTGGTTTTGGAAAAAATCTGATTAATTTTAAATCACTGGAATGTACTACTAAACTGGGCGAGGTGCTGGCACTTACCAAGAAAGAAGCGATGCTTTTAAAATTATTAATCGAAAATAAAAATGAAGTGGTAACCCGCGAAAAGATACTTCAATCCGTTTGGGGGTATAATGTGTATCCTACCACACGCACCGTTGATAATTTTATTTTAAACTTCCGGAAGTATTTTGAGGATGACAGCCGCAATCCAAAATATTTTCATTCTGTTAGAGGCATCGGTTACAAGTTTACCAATAGATAAATCTTTTTAGCACACCTGTTTGTCGAGTAGCGAGACTACTTCAGATGCTTTTTCAAATACCATTTTTATATGGTTGTCGTGCGAAGGTTTTGCGTACAGATTTAATTCTATTTCTTCCAGAAGCGAGTTTAGCATCAGTGAAGAACCCAGGCCCACATTGCATTTATCCAGTTCCTCATTCAATCTTTTTTTAGTAATTTCTTCCGCCGGTATTTTAAATTTCGCGGATAGATATTTTTTTAGAGACGCATCCAGTACGTGATAAAATTGTGCGGCATCTTCCTCAATTAATTTTTCGTGAGCGGCCAGTAAAGGATTTTCGGGAATAATAAATTCAGGGTCTGCCTCTTTATTTCTATTTTGAATATCGTCCACTTTTATATTTTTTTCCAAAAAATATTTATTTTTATTTTTTTGGTTACTTCCACGGATAAGCAGGAGAATAATACCAAAAGTAAGAAGGATACCCGCTATTAATTCATAGAGACGAGTGCCTGTCAATCCTTTATTTTGAGTGTTTTTTAAATTACTCACATAAGAATTATTGGGCACTCCGTTTCCTTTGGACACTTCCATGTGAAGTGGCGCCGTCTTTATAATTTTATAAGAAGAAGACGCAGGGTCAAAATAAGAGAATGAGATAGAGTCAATTTTGTACTTTCCGGCTTTTGCTGCGGTAAAGGGGAAGGTAAACGTTTTGGTGCCTTTCATGGGCACAGAAGATTTATCAATATTATCTTTTATTTTGGCTTCAAAACCTTCTATGTTCTCCGGCCATTTTATTACCGGTGAATTGATGAGTTGTATGTTCCCTTGTCCACCAATATCCACGCGTAAAATTCCGGCATCATCCGTGGTGAAATTATTTTTTTCAAGCGCGGCATGGATAGTGAAACTGCCCACTGCCCCTTTATAATCTTTGGGAACATTCTGAACCGGTAATGGTTTTACTTTGATGGTGATGGGGGCACTTTTTAAAGTAACTTTTTCATCCACTACGCTGTTATCGGGAGAAGTGGCATCCGCAAAATTTTCAAGCATGTCAAAAAACAGGTCTCCCTGCTGCGTACCTGCATAAGCGGCTTTTATAAAGGTTATTTTATTGCTTGCCACCACGGGATCCAGCGTAATATCTCCGGGCTGTAAAGGATACAATTGCACTTTTCTTAAAACATACACATTGTAAGGGCGGCCATTATATTTTTCAATACTTACATTATTGTTTACATCAAGATCGCTCACTGAAAATCCGTTGAAGGAAGGGGCGTCTGTAATGGAAGATTCAGAACGCAGGCGGGTATATAATTTGTATGAAGCAGTGATAGGTTCGCCTACAAAGCAGTGCGTTTTGCTTACCTCTAATTTCAGGAAAATATTCTTTTTAATTTTTTCTGCTATATTTTGTCCGGGCTTTAAAATAAAATCATCAAACTGATGAGTGGCCGGCGGAGCAGGAAAATCAAAATTGAAATTGGAGAGAGGAGATAAAGAGTTTCCGGTATTATTATTCGATGGAGAGGTGGGCGCATTGGTGATTTCAACGGTAAGCGGGTTGCTAAAAAACTTTTGCCCGTCTGCTCGTGCGATAGCGGCGCCTATGGTAAACTTTCCTGTTGATTTTGGCTGCAAAAAAAAGCTGATGGCAATGTACTGATCAATTTTTCCATTGATGCTGGTCATGCCGCTTTGCTGATTGGGGCCACTGACTATTTCAAAATTTTTAAACGAAGGAGGAATGATGGTTTCTACGTGAGCGGCATTTTCAATTTTAAATTGAATCTGCAACAAATCATTTTTGCCGATTCTTTTTTCAGGGCAAATGGCAGAAAATTTTATTTGGGCATACGATGCCTGAACTGCAAAAATTGCAGTGAAGAAAATTAAAGCGATACCAATTTTATAAATTGCTTTGTGTAAAAATGAAATCATTTTCTTCTAAAAAAGATGAGTTACAAATGTAGTTTTAAAAGAAATTAAAGAAAGGTTAAGTAAATAAGGAGGTTGTTAAAAAGGGTTAAGGAAGGTCGCCCAATAAGGGCCTTACTACGATATCTTCCACACATGCCTGTGGAGATAGCAAGGATGCGGCGTATATCATGTCAGCAATATCGTTTACTTCCATGATCCGCGATGGAGATATATCGCTTCCTTCCCAGGATGAAGTGTAAACAGCGCCTGGATACACCGCGGTTACTTTTATATTAAAGGGTTTCATTTCTTCTCTCAGGTTCTTGCTAAAGCCCATTAACGCATATTTGCTGATGCTGTATGACCCGCCGTTGGCATACGCATGTAAGGAAGCAATAGAACATACATTAAAAATATGCCCCGATCTTTTTTCCATCATCGCTGGCAGTAAGGCCCGCGTTATATAATAAGCACTGTATAAGTTGTTCTGGATCATTTTTTCGAGAGTGCCTTCTTTTTCATTATAAATACTTCCGGGAATAAAATTCCCTGCATTGTTGATGAGAATGTCTGTTTTGGTTTTTTGGCCGGAGATCCAGTCTGCAAATTTTTGTGCCGAAACCCGATTGCTAAGGTCAGCAGCGAAATATTTCACGCTGGCATTTTTATATTTTTTTTCAATTGCATTCGCGGTTTCAGCAAGTTCTTTTTCATTTCTGGCACAAATGAAAATTTTATTTTTAACTCCCGCAAATTTTTCGGCCATTGCTTTTCCCATACCTTTGCTGGCCCCTGTTATTACAATATTCATAAAATTATTTCGTTGTTTGTTATGGAATGTAATTGGGCAAATCTAAATCTAATCCGGTTTTATCGGATGCGTATTCTAAAATAAAACAAGTGAAATACCGCCATCTCTTTTTTGACCTCGACCATACTTTATGGGATTTCGACAGCAATGCCAAAGAATCTCTTCAGGAACTTTACACTTCTTTTGAACTGGAAGCCAAAGCCATCGGCCCATTCCAGTCTTTTTATACTAAGTATTTGGTGCATAATGCCATTTTGTGGAGCCGTTATGAAAAAGGATACATCAGCAATGAACAATTGAAATGGAGAAGGATGTGGCGCACCTTACTTGATTTTAAAATTGCCGACGAAGAATTGGCCAAAGAGATGAGCGCTCATTTCCTGGAAATTCTTCCTACCAAAAAGAAGGTATTTGATTATACTTTTGAAATACTCGATTACTTAACAGAAAAAAATTATTCCATTCATCTTATCACCAATGGTTTTGAAAAAACGCAACGCAGTAAATTGAATAGTTCTAACCTGTCTAAATATTTTAAAAATATAATCACCTCTGAAATTTCTAATTCTATAAAACCAAAAAGGGAAATTTTTGAATACGCGTTAAATAAGGCGAAAGGAAAAGTAGAAGAATGCATCATGCTCGGGGATAACGTAGATGCGGATATTATAGGTGCGCAAAATGCAGGAATGGATACTATTTTTGTAAATCATATTCATGCAGATTGTAAGGCTTCTCCCACTTACATGATCCATCATTTAAAAGAACTGGAAAGTATCCTGTAAAATTTTTAAAGTAACGGCTTTTGCTTTTTTACTTATGTAGTTGGTAGTATTAAAATTTATCAGAGAACTATCTATTTCTTTGTGGAAGAATCTGTATTCCTCATATTATACTCATGCGATTTTCCTCTTGGAATAGAAAGAGAAATCCAACGATCACCAAGGATCATTTTTCCGAGAAAAATAATTTGCCCTACATGTGAAGCGTAATGCGCCAATTGCCTGTTGATGGCGTCCATGGCGGTTAATGGCTCGGTTCTTATGTAAATAGTTCTATCCAGATCGTCAGATTTTAGAGTCAGTAAGGTATTGAATAAACAATCCCATCCTGCATTCCATTTTATTAATAATTCCTCTTTTGTTTTTATAACCTCTTCAAATTCTGTATCGCGGTTTCGCCATTCTTTTTCCCCGTCTTCAGTAAGAAAATGGGTCCAGCGCGAAAGCATATTTCCCCATAAATGCTGCACAATAACGGAGATGCTATTACTCTCCGGATTATAACGCCAGAATAATTTTTCTTCCTCAACCAGGTTGATGGTTTTTTCGCCAAGAGATCTGTAAAGGGAGAATTGCTTTTTTACACTTTCTAAATAGCTGGATGACATGATTAGTTTTTATACAAAATAGAGACATTCATTTTTTTAAGGCTTAAAGCCTATTCTTTCTTTTGGTGGCTGCGGCGGATGGATCAATTGTTTTAAAGCTTTAAAAATGATTTGAACATCCTCTTCATTCTTTTTCAGTTTGCCATCCTGCCTCATCATGTTTTTCTCTAATTGTTCCATTTTTAATAGAATGTCTTTATTACTGGAAAGTAATTCTCTCATTTTAGTGAACACCCTGATAATCTGGATATTTACTTCAATTGCCATCCTGCTGCTTAATACGCTTGATAACATGGCCAAACCTTGTTCAGTGAAGGCCATGGGTAAATATTTAGAATGTTCACCTCGCTTTAAGGTGCCAAACTGGCTCCTTAAAGCATCATATTCCTCCTTAGTTAATTCAAACATAAAATCATGAGGAAACCGCTCTATGTTTCTTCTTACCTGTCTTTTTAATTGTTTGGTTTCTACCAGGTACATTTTGGCTAAATCGAAATCCAACATGACTTTGAATCCGCGAACCCAATAAATTTTATTGACGATCTTATCTTCTGTTGATACAGCGGGGCTGTCCATAACATTTGGTATTTGTAAAATTAAATCAGCCTTCAATTTCATCAACCACCACCCGCGTTTCAATGGTAGCCAGCACCGTTACGCCTCCTTTTACGGCCTGGTTGAGTGTAACATTTAATTCGGTACCTACGGGTAGCAGTACGTCCACCCTGCTGCCGAATTTAATAAATCCCATTTCATTTCCCTGCTCCACCATTTGGCCCACCTGCAGATAATTTACGATTCGCTTTGCCACGGCGCCTGCAATTTGTTTCACCAATATTACTGCGTTATCGCTTTTGATGACTACAGAATGCCTTTCATTTTCTGTAGAGGATTTGGGGCTCCAGGCTACGAGGTATTTTCCTTTATGGTACTGGCTGTATTCCACTTTGCCCGACATGGGAATCCTGTTGATGTGCACATTGGCAGGGCTCATAAAAATGGAAACCTGTAGTCTTTTATCTTTAAAATATTCCGTGTCGGTCATCTCTTCAATTACCACCACTTTGCCATCTGCAGGGCATATTACCTGGTGATGGGCTATGGTGAAATTTCTTTTTGGTGATCGGAAAAAAGAGATGATGAACAACAACAAAAGCAGGCTGATACCGAAAACGAACCAGGAAACAACAGGCATGGAGGCACTGAAGAAGAAAAAGAAAATAATATTGATAGCGCCAAAAATGAGTGCCGCTAATGCTATGGATTTATAGCCTTCTTTATGAATGTTCATCAACTAAGTTTAACTACAAATATAAAAATTGAAGGGGAGAAGAGAGTGTTTTATTTTTCACCTTATAAATAAAAAATAATACAGGAACACAAATGGAATGGCGATCAGCATTGAATCGAAACGATCCAGAAAGCCACCGTGTCCCGGCATCAGGCTTCCGCTATCCTTTACATTCGCCATCCGCTTTATTTTACTTTCCAGCAAATCGCCGAAAGTGCCGGCAATAGCGCAACACGAGCTGACAGCCATCCAGAATGGCCATGAATAAATGTGGGATGCCTTGCCGATAAGTGTAATTACCACCACGCTTAAAATGATTCCTCCGATAGTGCCTTCCCATGTTTTTTTAGGAGAAATTTTTGACAATGGATTTTTGCCAATAAAGGAACCAACGATATAGGCCATGGTATCATTTATCCAGATGGAAAAAATAATGCCACAGGGAATCAATCGTGGAAAGCCTTCGTACATGCCGGGGAAAGAATTGGTTCCCATAATGATCATTAATAGTATGGGCAAGGTGATGTAAAACAATCCCAATGAAGTTATAGATATGAAATAGATGGGATTTATTTTTTTTACCAATTTTATAAATTCATACCAGCAGCCAAAATGGATGAGGGTAAATAAAAGGATAAAACTCCATTGATTCCATAATAAGCCGGTAAGCATTACCGTTGCGAAAATGATAGCAGTTATTGCTCTTGTTCTAAATGTTTTGGTGTCAAAAGCCATTCTGTGGTTTTAAGATTCTTTAGCGATCCAGTTATGAAAATCATCAGGATCTTCATCTTTATAAATGAATTTGTTTTGTTGCTCCAAAGATATTTCCCTGAATTTAATAAAGGCGTACACAATAACTGCAAGCGCTATTACTCCTGCCCAAAGTGGGAAATTTACTTCTATATCTTTTGATGGATCTTTTCCGGAAGAAGAGGTGAGATAAAGCGCTGTTACCTGCAATCCATTGTAAAAAAAATGAAAAATAATCGCGAGCCAGAGGCTGCCGCTATAATAAAAAATAAGCCCCAGTATAATTCCTAATGCGAATCTTACAAAGAATCCATAAAAAGAAAGATGAATGATGCTGAATAAAAATGCGGTGAGCAGGATGGCTGCCCATGGGCCTTTGAACCACCTCGTTAATATATTTTGAAGACCGCCCCGAAAACAGACTTCCTCAAAAATGCCGGGGAGTATTCCAATGACTATTAGAGAAATGATGTATTTAGAAAAGGTATTAATATTGATAAGAGCGGCTTCCTGCGCGGCACGGGAAGCTTCCATAGCTTTAAATTTTGTTTCCCAGTTTTTCGGGATGGGTAAGATTTTAGTAAGCTCCGCCAATGCGCCTGATAAGGGAAAGGTAATGACCAGGATGCCGATCATCCACAAAAACTGGCGGCGATTAAATGGCATTTTAAATCCAATAAATTGGGAAGGATTGCGGTAGCAGATCAATGCAAAAAAATAAACCGGTAAAAAAAACATGAATAAGGTAGAAACACCTTGCATGGCCATTATGGCATTATAATATTGAGGATTCAGCATATCGCTTTCCATTGATAGAATGGGCCTTCCCGTCATAGCCAGCCAGATACCTGCTGAAATTAAAGCCCCCATGATAACGCCACCACCTATAAGTCCGAGAAAAACACCTAACTGGCCTGGTAAGGTAAAATTTCTTGAATTTTTATCAATCGTCATTTCTCAATTTTTAAGTGCGTAAATTTACAGCCAAAAAATTAGTTCAAAGTTGAAAGTTCAGGGTTTAAAATTGATGGTTCAAAGTTCAACCCATCAAATATTGAATCCAACAGCCATTAACCATTAATCACAACTCTCTTGATCAGAATAGGCAACATAACGCTTCCCGAATTTCCATTATTACTGGCTCCCATGGAGGACGTAAGCGATCCTCCGTTTCGCGCAGTTTGCAAGGACAATGGTGCACACCTTATGTACACTGAATTTATCAGTAGTGAAGGACTGATTCGTGATGCCATAAAAAGCAAAAAGAAACTGGATATTTTCGATTATGAAAAACCGGTAGGCATTCAAATTTTTGGCGGCGATGAAGAAAGCTTATCGCTCGCTGCAAAAATCGTAGATGCCACTAATCCCGATGTGCTGGATATTAATTTTGGTTGCCCGGTAAAAAAAGTAGCTTGTCGTGGCGCTGGTGCGGGCGTATTGAAAGATGTTCCACTTATGGTTCGTTTAACTGACGCCGTTGTGAAAAGTACTTCATTGCCCGTAACTGTAAAAACAAGATTGGGCTGGGATGAAGACACCAAAAATATTGAAGAAGTAGCGGAACGCTTGCAGGATGTGGGGATACAGGCGCTTGCTATTCATGGCCGTACCCGCGTACAAATGTACAAAGGAAGCGCCGCCTGGGAACTGATAGGCAGAGTGAAAAATAACCCCCGCATCACTATCCCGATCTTTGGAAATGGAGATATAGATTCACCGCAAAAAGCCGTAGAATATAAAAACCGTTATGGAGTGGACGGCATCATGATAGGCCGTGCTGCTATTGGCTATCCCTGGATTTTTAATGAGATAACTCATTATGTAAAAACAGGAGAAATACTTCCTTCGCCAACGGTTGAAGAAAGAGTGGCTGTTTGCAAAAAACATTTAATAAAATCTGTGGAATGGAAAGGCCCAATTGTGGGCATCAATGAAATGCGCAGGCATTACACCAATTATTTAAAAGGCATGCCCAACATAAGAGAATACCGCACTCAATTAGTTACTTTAAAAGAGCCCGAAGAAATTATAGAAGTGCTGGATGACATTGTAATTCATTACAGCGGTTATGAGTTTGAAAAAACTCCCATTGAGCTGATCAATTATCACGAAAAATGCGCGGTATAGTTGGTTGGTTGTTTTTTTATCTCCGACTCTCTCTTCACCTTTTTGTTCTAAAGTCATTGAGTGAAACCGATGATGAGGCTACTTTACTAAGATTGCCATCTTCATCAACCAGGTATTTATAAAAATTCCATTGCGGTTCCAGATCATTCCAGCCATTTTTATTTTTTTCCGTCAGCCATTCATAAACTGGCTGTTTTGTATCTCCCTTTACATCGTCTTTTTTAAAAAGCGGAAACGTAACGCAGAAATGTAGCTTGCAAAATTCAGCGATCTCTCTATCGGTGCCGGGTTCCTGGGCGCCAAAATTGTTGGATGGGAACCCAAGGATTATTAGGTCTTTATTTTGTTGATACGCATCTTCAAGTTCTTTATACTGCGGAGTGTAGCCGCATTGGCTTGCAAGATTTACCACCAAAACTTTTTTGCCTTTATATTTTTCGAAAGAAATTTCTTCTCCTGTATTTGAAATGGCTTTCAATAAATAAAAACTTTCAGGAGCATGGAGACTGTTTTTATTTTCACGAATAATAATTCCGATACCAGTGAGTTTGGAAATTTTCATTCGAAGTGTATAAGTGGATGCGATCAGTTTTTTTATAAAACTCATGTGCTATTTTCTTAAACGTTTGCCGGGGTTCCGGTATGAGTTTTGGACAGTGTTTATTATAACGAACTCTTTCTTTATCTCATACGCACCCAAATAAGGATTAAGCCTGTAAGCCATTACAGTTTATTTTTATGATTTATCCAATGCTTTACGGGTATCTTCTGGATTACTATTTTTCGATATTTTTACAATGGTATCCATTCTTATTGCTTTACAGAATATTATTAAATTAAAATTGGAAAGAAGAAGACAAGGCCATTATCCGATCAGCCTTTTCAATAATCCCATCTTTCCTTTTAATGATGGATATTTTAAACCCGGATCAAACCATGTTCCGGTTTTTAAAACCGGTTTGGCATGTGAAAATATTTCAAACGTTTTCCTGCCATGATAAGATCCGATACCGCTATTTCCAATTCCTCCGAAAGGCATACCCATGTTGGAAAAATGCCACACGGTATTATTAACACAACCGCCGCCAAATGAAATACGGCGTATCCATTCCGCTTCTGTTTCTTTATTTTTTGTAAACAAATAAAATGATAAAGGAGTATTATTTTGTTTAACGGTTTCAATGGCTTCCTCTGTTGTTGAAAAAGATAATACAGGTAATATAGGACCGAAAATTTCTTCTTTCATAACACGATCATCCAAAGAAACATCCGTAAGAATAGTTGGTTCTATGTATAAGATTTCTTTATTGAAATTTCCTCCATAAAATATTTGTCCATTTGCAAGGTAGGTGGTGAGCGTTTGAAATCTTTTTTGATTAATTATTTTTCCATAATCGTAGGAGGAAGAAGCATTTGCTGTGTAAAATTTTTGAATGGTTTCCGAAAGAGAATCCAATAATTTTTCTTTTACCGATTCATGTACTAAAATATAATCAGGCGCGATGCAGGTTTGCCCGGCATTCAAAAATTTGCCCAACACAATCCTTTTAGCGGCAACCTCTATGTCCGCATCCGACTCTACAATGCAAGGGCTTTTGCCCCCAAGTTCAAGCGTTACGGTAACCAGTTCATTAGCGGCAAGTTTATAAATTTCCTTACCCACAACGTGGCTGCCTGTGTAAAAAATATGATCAAAACGAAAACTGTTGATCATTTCAGGAACCACATCAGCCCCGTTTCCCGTAACCACTTTTATATAATTTTCAGTAAAGGTTTCCTGGATTATTTTTGCAATAATCTTTTCAGTAGCAGGGGCCATTTCAGAAGGTTTCAGCACCGCACAATTTCCGGCGGCAATAGCCCCCACCAAGGGAATCAGCAATAACTGCAAGGGATAATTCCACGGCGAAATGATCAAAACCACTCCGAGGGGATCCTGATAAATTTTGCCGGAGTAAGGAAAAGTAATCAGACCTGTGGTCACTTTTTTCGGCTTCATCCATTTGTGTAAATTTTTAATGGCGTACTTTATTTCCGACATCAATAAACCTGTTTCAGTAGCCCACGTTTCTTCCCTGCTTTTTTTTAGATCGTTGTATAAAGCATCACTAATTTCTTCTTCATATTTCTTTATGGCTTCTTCCAGTGCTTTCAGCTTTTTTTTTCTGAACTCATACGAAAGCGTAGTGCCTGTTTGAAAAAAATCTTTAAGTATGTTTAGTGAAACCATAATAATGAAATATCAATCCTGAATGAATGTAATATTAAATAAGGAGAATGATCTTTATTTACTTTTTAAAAATTCAAGACTTTGCGAAATGTTTTACAGAAATTCGCTCAATTCCGAACGTTATAGAATCTATGGAAAAGAATGATGAATACTTTATGCAGCAAGCCCTTAAAGAAGCCCACAAAGCCTCAGAGGCTGATGAGGTGCCCATTGGCGCTGTGGTTGTAATGCAGGATACCATTATTGCCCGCGGATACAACCAGGTGGAAATGTTGAACGATGCCACCGCCCATGCTGAAATTATTGCGCTTACTTCCGCCTTTAGTTATTTGGGCGCCAAGTATTTACCGGAAGCTATCTTGTATGTAACTATTGAACCCTGTACCATGTGTTGCGGCGCTTTGTATTGGAGTAAAATAGGCAAAGTTGTATATGGTGCTTCAGATGAAAAACACGGTGGTCTTTCTTTGTATCCGGGTAAAAGTTTATTGCATCCCAAAACTAAAATTTTAAAAGGTATTCTTGCAGAAGAATGTGCCATCCTGGTGAAAGATTTTTTTAAGAAAAGAAGGTAATTAGTCATTCGCATGTCTGTCCATTGCGAATTGGAAAATGGAGTAAGCCTGCTAAACCCATAAACTATTAAACCCAATATGCTGGCTTGGAATTTGTGAATCCACTGTTGGTTTCGGGCTTCCGTAATGAGGAATAAAAAATTCTTTGTATATTTTTATCATGGATACTCTGTAAATTTGGAACCATTTTTAACATTAATTATTCACTTTTAAAATAAATATTATGGCATTTACATTACCGGCTCTACCTTACAGTTTTGATGCGCTTGAGCCACACTTCGACAAATTAACTATGGAAATACATCACGATAAGCACCATGGTGGTTATGTGAACAACCTGAATAAAGCCATTGGCGGAACTGAGAATGAAAACAAATCACTTGATGAGTTGGTTAAAAATGCGGGAAAGATCAGCGCAGCAGTTCGTAATAATGCAGGTGGCCATTGGAACCATAGTTTCTTTTGGGAAATATTATCGCCCAATGGGGGAGGAAAACCTGAAGGTAAATTGGCAAAAGCTATTGACGATGCTTTCGGTTCTTTCGAAGCGCTAAAAGAAAAGTTTAATGCAGCGGGTGCCGGCAGGTTTGGCAGCGGCTGGGCATGGCTGGTGGTTAATGATGGAAAGCTTTCTGTTTCTTCTACACCCAACAAGGACAATCCTTTAATGGATGTGGCGGAAAGCAAAGGCACCCCTATTCTTGGCGCCGATGTTTGGGAACACGCCTATTATTTAAAATATCAAAATAAAAGAGCCGATTATCTGAATGCATTCTGGAACCTGGTGAACTGGGAAAAAGTTGCTGAGCATTTTGAAAAAGGTTAAAAAAGTTTTTAATAAAATCTTTTCATGGCCGCCACCTTTATTGAGGTGGCGGTTTTTTTGCAAAACTATTTGCCCACTTATTTGAAAATAGAACCCAATATTCTATTGTAATTGCATAGCCTTGAGTTTTTAAAAATCACAGCTTTTTCAATCAATGAATAATAGTTATTCTTATTTTTTGCCGACAATCCTGTCTTTACAAAAAGGATTGCTACCCATAATGCTAACCTTTCAAAGGCTGGCCAACCGGAATGGCACAATCATGTTCGGGCTGCCCGTGTGGCGGGTTTAAGGTAACTTCTCTGTTAGTATTGGTTAAAATATTTTGTGTAGGTTGGGCAGGGATTGATGGCGCCTGTTGTGTGGGTGAATTAAGCGGTGCGCCCACAGCTATATCACATCTGTGGCCAGGTTGCCCATGTTCAGGATTGAGCGCCGGCCTGTTTCCTGCAGTATTGGATGGCACTGAAACGGCAGGTATCATTTGCTCAATAGCGGTATTAATCTTCGCACTATCAGCAGCAGCCGGAAGAGACTTGGGCTGCGACGCAGGCAGGCTGGTATCATAATCAACGCCCTGTTCATTGCAGGCGTTTAAAAAAATGAGAGACATTATTATACAGGCAGCTAATAAGATGTTCTTCATAAATAATATTTTTTAATTCCTTTATTTTCAATGATTCAAATAATCTATTTTTCAAAAATAACATTTGCAGTTGAGAAACCACTTCATGGCTACAAAGGTTTTGTTAAGGTATTAAAGCAGGTAGATATTTCAGAACGGGTACTATCATAAACCCAGTGCCCGCCGGCATCTGCCCTCACTTTATCCTGATCATGGTACGGGGTCGTGGCCATGCCCGCCCCAGGGATGGCATCGGGAAATCCTTTTCATAGTAAGCCACAATCCTTTCACGGGACCGTATTTTTTAAAGGCTTCTAATCCATACTGCGAACAGGTTGGCGTATAACGGCATGATGGCCCCAGCCAGGGAGAAATGATCCACTGATACAATTTGATAACTGCAATAAATGGGAAGGATAGTATTTGTTTTATAGTGGGCATGAATTTTTGCAAAGGTATAATGAGAATAATGATAAGCGCCCTAACTAAAAAGCTCTTTATTTAGTTAATAAGTTGCCAATAAAAATAATTTTTTTATAGTCGGTAACTTTTTAAGTAGATAATACGTATAATTTCGTATAATCAATTACCCGGATGAAAAAATTAGCTTTGATTTCAGTTTTATTTTTTTTGTATTTTGTTACAATGGGGCAAACTATAGTGAAAAAATCAGAGGCAGTAAAAACAAAATCCACTTTTAAAATAGATGGCGATATTAATGAGGCTGCCTGGAAAACTGCCCCCTTATTAACTGGTTTTATAGAATTACGACCCACGCCCGGAGTGCTGGAGAATGAGCAAAGCAAAACAGAAGTTTATTTGTTGTACGATGATAACTACATTTATGTAGGAGGTTATTGTCATGAAAAAAGCGCAGACAGTGTTTCAAAAGAATTGGTTGGCCGCGATAGAATTGGAAACAGCGATTTTTTGGGTATTGTATTGGATACCTACCATGATAAGATCAATGCAAGTGGATTTTATGTTACACCTTACGGAGAGCAGTATGATGCTAAATATTCTGTGGGTGGAAATGAAGATGACTCATGGAATGCTGTGTGGGAAAGCGCCGCCAAAATGCAGCCAGACGGGTGGACATTTGAAATGCGCATACCTTATTCTGCCTTACGATTCAGTAATAAAGAAAATCAAACGTGGGGGCTTAACCTGGTGAGAAAAAGACAGAAAACCAATCAGCAACTTTTTTGGAATAAGATAGATCCTGATGTTAGAGGATTTGTTAATCAGGAAGGTGAATGGACCGGAATAGAGAAGATAAAGCCACCGCTGCGTCTGTCTTTCAGCCCATATTTTTCTACTTATTTAAACCATTATCCTTACCATACCAAAGGAGTAAATAATTATACTTCTTCTGTAAACGGGGGCATGGATGTGAAGTATGGTATCAATGAAAGCTTTACGCTGGATATGACGCTGATACCGGATTTTGGACAGGTGCAAAGTGATAATAAAGTACTCAACCTTACTCCCTTTGAAGTAAAGTATAACGAGAACAGAAGTTTTTTTACCGAAGGAACTGAGCTCTTTTCCAAAGGCAATATTTTTTATTCAAGGCGTATTGGCAGGCAGCCGTTACATTATTACGAGGTAGCTGGTGAACTGGGAACCAACGAACATATTGTTCAAAACCCCACAGAGTCTAAACTTATTAATGCAACAAAAATATCGGGGCGCACCGCCAGGGGGCTTGGCATAGGATTTTTAAATGCGATTACTAAACCAATGTATGCTTTGGTAGAAGACGATTCTGGCAACAGGAGACAAATGGAAACCAACCCACTTACCAATTATAATATCCTTGTTCTGGATCAATCGCTCAAAAATAATTCTTCCATTTCGCTCATAAATGCCAGTGTTTTAAGAAAAGGAAAAGATGATAATGCCAATGTTACTGCCGGAGTTTTTAATATCAACAATAAAAAAAATACCTACAACTGGAGCGGTGAAATAAAACTCAGCAACATTTATAATAAAACAGGTGAAACCACAACAGGATACATGCATCAATTAGAGTTTGGTAAAACCAGCGGCAAATTTATTTTTCAAATTCAGCAGGAGATTGCAGATTCGAAATTTGATCCCAATGACTTGGGAATTCTTTTAAATAATAATTATTGGGATCATCATTTTTATATTGGGTACCATTGGAACCAACCTGCAAAATGGTATAATAATCTTCATCTGAATAATAATTTTTCTTATAGCCGCAGGTACCTGCCAGATGCTTATCAATCATTTCACTATAACGCGAATATAAATGGCCAGCTTAAAAACCTTATGCAGGCAGGCATCAGCGTTAATTATAACGCCAAAGGAAATGATTTTTATGAACCGCGTGTAGTCAACCGGTTTTTCCAAACTCCCTTTGGCGCCAATATGGATGTATGGCTTAATAGTAACCAGGCCAAAAAGTATTATTATTATGTAGAAGCTATTTATGGGTTCAATGATTTATTTGAAAGCAAATATTACCAGCTTAACCTGGAAAATAATTACCGGTTTACTGATAAATTTTCCATTGGCCATAATATTACCCTTCTCCCCACTTACAACCAGGCAGGCTATGCAGATATAAAGGAAGATGATATTATTTTTTCAAGAAGAAACCAGATGACTGTTATAAATATTATCAATTCCAAATACAATTTTAATAAGCGAAATGGCATCACTTTTAGGCTTCGGCACTATTGGAGTGAAGTGGAAGCCAAAGAATTTTTTAATTTACAGGAAGATGGTTCGCTTTTAAAAAATGTAAATTATAACGAAAACAACAATCAGAATCTGAATATTTTCAATATTGATATGGCATATACCTGGGAATTTGCTCCCGGTAGTTTTGTAAATGTAGTTTGGAAAAATTCCATTTATTTGGGCAACGAAATGGTAAATGATTCTTATTTCAAAAATTTCGGCCGCACGATGTCTGCGCCGCAGAATAATAATGTTTCATTGAAAGTTATTTATTACCTCGATGCGTTGAGTTTCAGAAAAAAATAATCAAATGTATTGATATATCAATGCTTCGAAAGGTTTCCAATAACAATGGCTCCCATAGCCATGGCCGTGTCTTTTAATCCATTGGTAAAAAACAACATTTTCACCTTAGTGCCTTCTGCATTTATTATTCCGGGAACATGAACCGTAAATACAATAATTAATAAAAGCAAAGCGACAAGATAACCCGCAGGTTTTGCAAACCGGTCAATAATAAAAGCTACTGCTGCCAACACCAATCCTATTCCGGAAATATAAACAAAAACTTTGGCGGCAGGTACAAACTTTGGCGCATTGGCCACCATATTGTCTGCGTTCAGAATCTGGTTGGCTCCAAAGAAACCAATGATTAAGGCGAAAATAACAATGGCAATATTGGTAGAAACTAATTTTTTCATTTTAATTTTTTCTCTAAAATAATCTTTTCACTTTTAAGAACGATTTTTTCGCTTCACCATTTTAAGAACAAAAAGCCCCAAAAAATTATGAGCCTGTCTTTTATATCCTCATTGAAACCCTTATCTTTGCGCAAAATTTAGAAGAAGTATGGTTTCTAAAAGCATGAAATCTTTATTGGTGGCGGTTTTCAGCCTTATTCTGTTGTCTTTTTCAAACGTTGTATTTTCCCAGGAAAATTCATCAGATCATAGTAAAGCAGAAGAAAAATTTGACCCTACCACGGTAATTTTAAATCATGTGCAGGATGCGTATCAATTTCATTTCTTTTCTATAGGTGATTTTCATGCTAGTATTCATTTGCCGGTAATTTTATATTCTCCTCAAAAAGGCTGGTCGTTTTTTTCATCTTCTAGATTTGGTCATGAAGGCATAGAAGAATATGATGGATATAAATTGGTAAATGAAAATTCGATAGTGCCGGTAGAAGAAGGAGTTACCGTTTATGATATTTCACTTACCCGCAACGT
>JBDSOE010000141.1:0-9291 GCA_039915005.1 Ginsengibacter sp. | reverse complement strand
GCCAATTGTTTTTATTTTTTCAAGATGATATTTTGCAATGATATTATCAAAAGCGATAAACCAGCCATTCAATTCCTCCACCAAAATCTGAGGGGGCATATTAGAGGTAAGTTTGGTAAACGACTTAAAATCGGTGAACAGCACAGAAACCGATTCGTATTCTCTAGGAGTGGAATGCCCGTTATGTTGCAATTCTTTAGCTACTTCTGAAGGTAAAATATTTAATAACAAATGTTCTATCTGGTGTTTCTGATGATCCAGAATTTTATTAGTTTTTACTTTTGCGCGATAGTTTCTAAAAATGAGCAAAGCGATAAATAGAACGAGTGCCAATCCACCTGCGAATGCGTTTCTGGCAAATTTTTGTTTTTTTATTTGTAATTCATTCAGCGCATTGTCTTTGGTAAGCAGGTTGATCTCACCTTCCTTTTTTTGCAAGTCAAAATCAAATTGAAGACTGGCCAATTTTTTATCTGTTGCAATATTGTAGATGGAATCTTTTATGTCGGAATAAAGCGATTGATATTTAAATGCATTGTGGTAGTCCGCTGTTCGGTCATAAGTATCAGCCATAGCCTTGTAAAGATCTTTTATATCATCATTTGCCGGCATTGTGTAAGCCAGTTTTTCGGCCTTGCTATAAAATGTAAGAGCGGTTTGATAATCTCCCTTTGTTACAAAAAGGTTTCCAAGGCCCATAAAAGTTTGAACCGTAGCAATATCATCCTTTAATTTTTCTGAAAGAGACAGGGCTTTATTAAGGCTACTCAATGCCGCATTATAATTACCTTCTTTGATATAAAGCTTACCCAATGCGATATATGGATATTGGCTTCCATCAGCATTTTCGTAGGCTTTTAAGGATTTATTGAAATAATACAGGGCCTGTTGATCATCATTTTTATCAAAATAAATGTTTCCGATATTAACCGCAATTGCACCTAAGGATTCTGTATTTCCCAATTCCTCACAAACTGGTAATGCTTTTAAATAGTATTGGAGCGCTTTTTCTCTTGTTGCCGGCTTTATATAATAGACAGATCCTACATTATTTAAGGCAGTAAGAATCCTAAGTTTATCATGAGTAAGCTCAGCATGCTGTAAAGACAAAAGATAATTTTCTAACGCTTTCGCATAATCGGCCTGATTGTAGTAAATAGACCCGATGTTGTTGTACAAATTAGCGATCCCTACATTATCTTTTATGCTCCGAAATATCTTTAGCGACTGATTATAATTATCCAGAGCTTCCAAATATTTTCCTTCGAAGTAATAAACAATTCCGATATTCTTCAATGAATAAGCCACCCCAGCCAGGTAATCTATTTTTTCAGCCAAAGCTTTTGCCTGTGTAGCAAGATCCAAAGCCCTGTTACGATCATCATTAAAGTGCGTTGAACTTTGTTTAATCAAATTATTTACTAAAGCTGTATCTTTTGCTGAAACCTGTGACTCACTTTGTAGTTGTGCCAATGCTAAAAGCTGAATAAACAGCAGGCAAAAAAATAAAATGATTCTTTTTGAAGTCATACGCTATTATTAATCTCCATTAAGTAGCTGATTTTATTTACGCTCATAATTTTTTAATCTTTAATTATTTTTACGATTTTAAATCCATCTGTCACTTTGAGGCGTAAAAAATAAACTCCGCTACTTAACTGAGATATATTTATTTCAAATTCATTTTCTGAAATCAATTTAGTAATTTTTATCGGATAAACCTTCCCATATACATCAAATAATGAAGATCCATTTATTGCCACCTTTTCATTTTTTAAATAAATAGTGGCCCGGCTATGAGCAGGATTCGGATATACACTCACATTTTCTTCCGGTGATTTAGTTTCAGGATCATTAATAACACTTATTGTAGTTGTACCCATCCTTGTATTATTTACAGAGGTACCTAAACGCAAAGTATTTGATGTAATGATATTGCTACATCTATTTGAAGTTGAACTGGCATTGGAAGTTGTAGAGCTTTTTTTGTTAGTTCCATAAGTTATCAGTTCCCATTTCAATTCAATACCATCAAACGTAACATTAAACCTTGTAGTATCAGGTAAAAATACAACTGGTAATTGAGAATCATCAAATGTACCCATACCCGTAATTTGATTATTCTCGCCTATTGGAACATATAAGGCAGTTGAATTATCATTTACACAATAAAAATGAGCGATGTACTTTGTAGCAGGTGATGTTGGGTTGATTACTTCCTGCACACAATCCAGGTAAGGCCTTAGTTTCTTAGCATTTTTTCCTTCCGGGTTTACATACAGTGTTCCATTTACATAGCTGATGCTGTAATTGGTGATATTTGGAAAAGACTGCAACATAGGTACAATAGAATAAGTACCGGCGTTGCCTGAATAGGCAGGATCCAGACTGTAGGATACTGAAGGAACATCGCCTGGCATTAATCCACTAATTGTAGTTGTAAAAGCGGGAAGAGCATCGCCCTGGAACATAAAGGTATCTTTAGCAACAACAGTTACCGGCGCAGGTAGAATAGTAAGTTTCCCCAATCCATAACTAATATCAAAATTGTTGTTTGAAAAAGCTGCCGGTATAATAAATTGATTTCCCACTGAAAGCCCTGTAACTATGTTTAAAGATTTATAAAGGCTGAGGCCTTTACCCATCTCATTGGAGTCAATAACAATAGCCGTCTTATTTTCACCATTTACAATAGGCACTGCCTGTCCATTTACAATCGTTACCGCTTGTCCGTTTACAATCGTTACGGCTTGCCCGTTCACAATCGTTACAGCCTGTCCGTTCACAATTGTTACGGCTTGCCCGTTCACAATAGTAACGGCCTGGCCATTGGTATAGGACGATATATCCACCAATCCCTTAGGATCCACGTTTGATACAGAACTGAGCATAGATGTTTGAGCTGAGTTGGTATTGAATTTCAAAATGGATTCCTGGGTTATATCAACCACGTTAGTGGTTTGTGAAACATAATTCCCATTTATTAATGTTTGCGTGTTTATTTGCCTGGCATCCTGTAAAGCAGACGTGGTAGCAAAAAAGCTTAAATTATTTAACTGTGCATCAGTAAGGTTATTTACAATGGTTAATGCCTGACCGTTTACAATGGTTAGTGCCTGGCCATTTACTATAGGGACCGCCTGTCCGTTTACGATCGTTACCGCCTGGCCATTTACGATGGTAACCGCCTGACCATTTACTATGGGAATTGCCTGACCGTTTACAATTGTTACCGCTTGCCCATTTACCAATCCAATCACACCATTAGCCAGTTGGCTCTGATAGTTGGTTTCAACCGTATTCAACAATGCAAGGGGATTGCTTAGGTGGGAAGATGCATCGAATGTATAATTAACTCCAAAATCTCCCGCCTTTTGTCCATAAACCAGTGTAGTATCGCGTACAGTAATTTTTAAAGGCAATTTTGTTATAGTAAGAGCGCCATCGGTAAATGAGTAATTGTATTTATCCAAAAGTGATTTATCATTTGTATCAGTAGAATCAAACGCTCTTGATGGCCTTATAAAATAAATCCCCACACTGCTGGTATCACTTGCCGGAGATTTGTATAAAACATCAGTAAGCCCTAAATCCGAAACCGTTAATGCAGTGTGCTGCAAAGAATCTCCATCCACCAATACGGTTGCTGTAAACGCAGGCATTATGGTACCATACTTTCTTGTTTTATTATTAGCGATAATGGTGATGTTCTTTTTTGGGATACCGTTAATAGAAATACTATTTGATATACCGCCATCCAATGCTGATGGGGATTTTGAAGGAGTATAAGCGCTGATAAATTTATCACTGTAAAACACAGGTAAGGTTATAGTGGCCTGGGTTGAATTATTGACGGTTGTGGCAAGTGTATCCTTTCCAAAAATAACTTTAGTATCCGGACTGAGGTAACTTCCATGAATGATCAGTGGCATAGGTTGCACGCCTGGCGTAAGGCTTGAGTCGACTAATTGCAAACTATTTATTTGCGGGGTGGGGTTTGCCAAAGTTCTCAAAGCCGCATCGGCCTGTATAAAGCCATGACCGGTATTAAAATCAAACCCCGGAATATTCATGTCTATGGCATTATTTAGAAGAGTACTTTTTATCTTATCCGGAGTAATCTCCTCGCTTAGGTATTTCTTTCCTGCCTGTAAAAGCAATGCCACGGCCCCTGCCACGTGAGGTGCTGCTGCAGAGGTTCCAAAAAAATTAGGCAGCCCATCTCCTTCCATATCTACATTTCCAAAATTGACGGTAGTGTTTACTCCATCGGGCGCCATGATATCCGGTTTTTGTGAGACCACTCCATTTACAAGGATAGTTCCGCCGGTTGACGAAAAAGATTCTGCAACAGGTTCATTACTGCCAAAGGCCGGAGTTTTTGAATAACGGGTGGCTCCCACTGTGATGGCTTCCTGCGAATTGCCATGCCCCACAATAGTTGATGACTCCGCAGGGAATTCGTTTATTTTGAAATCGCCCCTGAAAACGACATATTTAAATCGCAAATTGGGAGTAGGATTCAGCGAAGTGTTCACGATCATTATATTAGCAACGGTATTAGAAGTTACGGTGAAAGCCAACACTTCTATCGGATCGCCTCCAATGTTATTTCTGTTGTATCCCACTATTGGGTTGCCATTATCATCCGCAAGATAAATATCAAGATCATTCACCGTACCTGTGCCACTAAGAGAATAAATATCATCCACCCATTGGAGCGCAATGGTATAAACGCCCGGCGTTAGAACAGATCCCTTCAAAGAATCACTTTGCAAAATATCACCACCACCAAAATTATGGGCACTTCCTGTTAACCCGGCCGGTGCAGGTGCCGGATTGAAAATGGCTCCATAGGACTTACTTCCAAAATTACCGGCGCTGGTAATGTAGCTAACGCCGTTTCCGGTAACCTCGCTAATAGCACTGTCCACCACCCCTTTTTTGAAGAAAGGCTCAGTAATGAAAGTGATATCATCTACAATTACATTACAACTATCTGCGGCCAGTTCTTTGATCCCGACTGCAAAATCGCCCGGGCTGATAATCCCCGTGCGGAAAGATAGTTTTGCCTTGGGAGCCACATCGTGCACTATCTGCAACATGGCCCTTCCCTCGTCGGTACGCTGCCCGTAAGGATATTCTTTTAATACCCTGACAGGGAATCCATTTTCAGGATTACCACTACCCGGAAGATCTCCATTGACCACATCATTATTCGCAGGGTTTCCCGGTAAGGTATTATAGCTGTCCGACATCACACCCACCCTGATGCTATCGCCCTGCACGTGAAAACCATTTCTAACATAATTGGTTCTCATGGCGCTGTCGCCGGCAGTTTGAGTAACCCCCGCATTAATAACAGGAGGATACACAGGTCTGCAAAAATTGATGAGATCAGTTAATGAATCTAATTTTAAAAGATTGGCTATAGGAAATTTACCGGTAATAATAAGCCGGCTCTTTCCATTAGTTATTAAATCGGTCATGCCGTACTCCGGTGATTGCAATAAAGACAACAAATTATTGTATTGGCCGTCAATAGCGATTACTTCAATAAACACGCTATCATTTTGAATTAAAAAAATAGTTTTAGAAAGAGAAGAGGAAGTATCATTACTTACATAAAGGGATTTCAGTTCAGCGCCAATTAAACTCTGTATTTTGCCGGTAACTATTACCGTATCTGTTGCGAAGCAACCCGTGGAAGTAGTAGCCGTAAGAATATAGGTGCCGGCTAATGAAACCTCTGCTGTAGCCGTGTTTTGGCCTGAAATAATTTTTCCTCCATTAATGGCCTGCCAGCTAAACTGAACTCCCGGAGACGTTGAAGAACCATTAAGTTTTGTAGTGGACAGCATATTCAATTCCTCATCCGGGCCGGCATTTACATCAGGAGGATTACAAAGGGAAAAAGGAGCAAAATTAACGTCAACCTTACCTCCAATATTTACCTGTGTACCGCTCCAAAAGGCTCCGGTTACACTTGCAGAACTGGTCTGTGTCCCTATATTTATTGCAGCAAAAGGCGACCAAATTGTTCCTGCCCAAATAGAAACCTGCACGTTGGAGGAGCCCGAACCATTTGCTATACCCCATGCACTGGTTCCGCTGGAAGATGTTGTACCGGTGCCATGTGTTTCTGCGTAAATACGTGAAGCCTCGCCACCATTAATAATTTTTACATTTACCTTATTCAAATCCACATCACCATAAATGTAAAGTTTGAAAACTCCAGTAGGATTATTTTTAAAATCAAATACAAGGAAATTGGTAGCGCCCTTGTTTTTTATAGAATTGAATACATATACACCTGTTCCGGAAAAAGTAAGCGTTTTATTTCCTCCAAGCATCAGTTTATCGTAACTACCCGGATTTATAGTTTGTGTGCCGGTAATTGAAACAGTTCCTGCGTCAGGGAAATTAGTGATGGCAGGCATCCGGGGCAAAGAAGGTAAAAAAGGAGTGCCCAATATATCACCACCAGCAGGTACCGGGCCACTGTATGTGGTTCCAAAAGGGTGTGTAACTTTACCATTTACGTTACCACTGCCAATTAGAATATTGCCTTTCACATCTATATTCCCATTTAGAGATTCGTTTGAGCCGGCCTGAAAAATGATACCACTTAAAGATGCCCTATTAGCCACTGCTATCTTGCCGACAACGGTATTTTGATCAGATAGTTCCATCCGTCCACCGCTGTACAGATTACCACCAAAATTTACGCTGCCTGTAGTTTTTATTAATCCATAACTCCCAACATCACCACCAGCAATATTAGCACCCGCTCCAATTTGCACGGCACATCCCGGAGATTCAGGGGATGTTTGTCCCAATGCAGGGCATGATCCATCGCCTCCAAAAATTACATAGTCCTGAATGGTTGTCTGTTGCGCATACAGAAGTGTCGAAAAAAAAATAAGTGAAAGTGTCAATAAACTTTTAATAAAAGTCCCTGAAGTAGAGCGATGCCTCATAACAAATTTTTAAATTTTATAAAAAAGCCCGGTAAAGTGATTGCCTTTGCCAGTCTGTTAATAAATCAGAAAGAGTGATATTCAGGGGATATGAAATAATTAATAGGATTGGATATAAAACAGGCAGAAAAAGAATGGATAAAATCTTCGTACCGGGTATAAAAGTACAATTCTGTAATTAAACTCAAAAAAATATTGATTGACAGAATTGCCTTTGCATTTTTATTTCTCAGATTCTGGAAGATATACCATGAAAATAATTTCTAACCTGCTGTCATTTTATTTTATAAATCCTGATAATTAAATTGAATAAATTATGGCTCAAAGTTATTACCGGGGTGTCTATAGTTTCTTATAAAAATCACGCAATTGATTGGATAAATCACGCATTTGGCAGTTAAGATAGTTTTGTAAAGAATGAAAGGGATGAGTTTGATTATTCAATTCTTTCATCCGCAAATAGAAATAAGAAAAACGAATAACCCGCGCTTAAAGAAAAGGAAAATAGTTCATAGTATCTTCGCTAAAAAAATTCTTAATGAATTCCCATCATTCTCTGGATATACCCATCTCTCTCCTGGACCTTGCCACCATAGCCGAAGGAAAAACCATAACTGACACCTTTAAAAACAGTCTGGAACTGGCACAAAAAGCGGAACAGTGGGGATATAAAAGATTCTGGCTGGCCGAGCACCATAATATGGTAAGCGTTGCCAGTTCAGCTACTTCTGTTTTGATAGGATATATTGCTGGCGGCACTTCCACTATAAGAGTGGGGTCCGGTGGCATCATGCTGCCCAACCATGCGCCTTTGATAGTGGCTGAACAATTCGGCACTTTGGCATCATTATATCCTCACCGGATTGATTTAGGCCTGGGCCGTGCACCCGGAACCGATCCCATAACTTCCCGAGCATTAAGAAGAGACCGGCTGGAAGGCGGAAATATGTTTCCCTCCCAGGTTACAGAACTGATGACTTATCTTTCTGCCGAAAACAGTAACGCATCTGTAAGGGCCATACCCGGCGAAGGTTTGGACATCCCTATCTGGATATTAGGCTCCAGTACGGATAGCGCTTATCTTGCTGCCGCATTGGGATTACCTTATGCATTCGCCAGTCATTTTGCACCCACACAATTACATGTGGCGCTGCAATTATACCGGCAACATTTTAAGCCCTCAAGATACCTCGCGGCGCCTTACACAATAGCATGTGTAAATGTAATTGCCGCTGACAAAGACGAAGAAGCCCGTGTTATTGCCACCTCCTTCTTACAATTAGCGGTGGGAATCGTGAGTGGAAAACGCAAGCCGCTTCAGCCTCCCGTAAAAAATATGAACAACATCTGGAGTGAATTTGAAGAAGCAGCTGTTAGCCAAATGATGGCCTATTCTTTCATCGGCAGCAGTGCAACGGTACAATCTGGCCTTCTCGGATTTATAGAAGAAACCAAAGTAGAGGAACTGATGGTGGTGTCTCATATTTACGACCAGCAGGCAAAATTGAAGTCGTTTGAGATGATTGCTGAAATGCAAAAAAAGTATCAACCGGCATCCATTGAAGAATCAAAATAAAACGCAGGTAAATAAAAGTCTTATTGCTGGTAAAAATACATTGAAAGCAAGCCGATAATCATTTTGAATAGCTATTTCTCTCCGGCATTGTTTGACCTTCGGAGCCTACAGCTAATGTATACGCTCAGCAACTAAATCAGCTACCTGGCAGGCTACCTCACTACCCAAAGCCACACCCATTCCACCTAACCTGAACGCCCCGAAAACCTTTTGGGAAAAGGCTTTCACAACAGGATATTTGGTGGGTCCAAAAGCCATGATGCCACTCCATCTGTTTTCAATAAAGAAAGGAATTCCCGGAAGTATGATCGCTTTTAATTTTTTTTCCAAATCAAGTTGAATGGCTTCATTCAATTCTGAAACCGTTGTCGTTTCTCCTTCAAAATCAAGATGCCTTCCACCACCTAAAAGCACACGGCCATCAATTTCCCTGAAATAATAATAGCCTTTATCGAAATGAAAAATTCCCCTAAACTTTAAACCGGGAATGGGTTGGGTAACCAATACCTGGCCTCTGCCGGGGTGTACCTCTTCATCCGGAAATAATTCTTTTGTAAAAGCATTCGTGCAAAACACAAGGGAATGCGAATGCAGTATCAGATCTTCATTTTTAAACGGAATTTTAAGATGCACATTTACATAAGCAGCCTCCTCCCGGAAGCCTGTTACTTCAGCACCTGTTCTTATTTCAATGCCTGCCCTTACAGCAAAGTATGTAAGGGCTTTCATCATTTT
>JBDSOE010000100.1:0-2646 GCA_039915005.1 Ginsengibacter sp. | reverse complement strand
AAGCGATGTAAAAAAAGCTATCAATGTTTTGCATGAAGAATTTTTTGAAACCACTTATAAGCAGGTAAATCTTTTTATAACCGGAACAGGAAATGTGGGCGGGAAATTATTGGCCCAATTGCAACATCAGCAACAAAGCCTGCAGGATCATTTTCGACTTCAGATTCGGGTTGCCGGAATTGCCAACAGCAAAAAAATGTTGTTCAACGATAAAGGGATTGATCTTTTAAAATGGAAGGACTTGCTGGAAAACGGAGACGACATGGACCACAGGGAATATGTGGATATCGTCCGGGAGAAGAATTTGAGGAACTCGGTTTTTATAGATGTAACCGCTAACGACCGGATCGCAAAATCGTATGATCATTTTCTGAAAAAAAGTATTTCTGTAGTGGCGTGTAATAAGATCGCATGCTCTTCTTCTTATGATTATTATAGAAAGTTAAAAGATCTTTCAAGGGAATTCAATACGCTTTTTCTTTTTGAAACCAATGTAGGAGCTGGCTTGCCGGTTATCGGCACTTTAAATGATCTGCTGCGCAGCGGCGATAAAGTAAATAGGATTGAGGCGGTATTAAGCGGCACGCTGAATTTTGTTTTCAATAATTATAATGGTGAAAAAAGTTTTGCCAAGGTAGTAAGGCAGGCACAGGAATAAGGCTATACAGAACCCGATCCGAGATTGGATTTAAGCGGAATAGATGTGATGAGGAAGATCATGATACTTGCCAGGGAAACCGGTGAAAGATTGGAAATGGAAGATATCAGCAACCGTTCTTTTATGCCCGAATCCTGCATGGCGGGTGATGTTGAAAATTTTTACAACGAAATGGAAAAACATGAAGCTCATTTTGCCGGCCTGATAAAAGAAGCACAAACTTCGGGAAAGAAGCTGAAGTTTGTGGCAAAGTATGAAAATGGTAAAGCTGCTGTTGGACTGGAACACATAAGCCCGCAACACGATTTTTACCACTTGTATGGGAAAGATAATGCCGTGCTTTTTTACACCGATCGGTACCCTGAACAACCGTTGGTAATAAAAGGCGCAGGTGCTGGCGCGGAAGTTACTGCATCGGGTGTGTTTGCAGATATTATAAGGGCAGCACGCTAAATACTTTTGAATGATTGGTGAGGTAATTATTGAACAGTTGAATGATTATGATGGTAAGTCTCAAAAGCGCATTGCTCATTGCTGAAAGTTGAAAGCTGAAAGCTCAAAACCAAAACTGAATTATGATTAAGATAATAGATAAACCTAAAATTGGAAAGACGGTTAAGGTTTTTGCACCTGCTTCCATTGCCAATATTGTGTGTGGGTTTGATGTGTTGGGCATGGCGCTGAAAGATCCGTGTGATGTAATGCAGATCACTTTAAGTGAATCGCCCGGCATCCGCATTCAGCACCATGATATTTATAATCTTCCGACCATTCCCGAACAAAATGTGGCAGGTGTTTCGCTTTTAGAATTAATGAAGAACCTGGATAATGATTACGGTTTTGATATGGTTATTGAAAAACACATTAAACCCGGTAGCGGTTTGGGCTCCAGTGCTGCAAGCGCAGCGGGTATTGTAGTGGCGGCTAACCATTTACTGGGCGAAGTTTTTTCTAAAGAAGAGCTGGTTTCCTTTGCTATGGCAGGTGAAAAACTGGCCTCCGGCGTAAAACATGCGGATAATATTTCTCCCTGTATTTACGGTGGCGTTACCCTGGTGCGTTCCATTTTTCCCTTGGATGTTATTTCTTTACAAGCGCCGCCCATGTTTGTTACGGTAGTGCATCCTCAGATAGAAGTAAAAACGTCAGATTCGCGGGGCATTCTTCGTAAGGAAGTGTTATTGAAGGATGCTATAAAGCAATGGGGAAATATTGCCGGGCTGGTAGCGGGCTTTTTGAAAAATGATTATGGACTTATAAGCCGTTCGCTGGAAGATGTAATTGTAGAGCCGGTGCGCAGTATGCTTATTCCCGGATTTGATGAAGTGAAAAAAAGAAGTATAGAGGCAGGCGCTTTGGGCGGTGGCATCGCGGGTTCGGGGCCATCTATTTTTATGTTGTCCGAGAGAAGAGACACTGCCATAAAAGTGGAAAAAATAATGAAAGATATTTATGAGAATACAGGTCTCGACTATAATACTTATGTAACTACTATTAATAATGAAGGAGTGAAGCAAGTGGTAAGTAGCCAGAAGTAGGATATGAGTATCAGGATAAGATACCTTACTTGCTGACTACTACTTCCGACACGCGGCTTGCTACTCAACTAAACAATCAAAATGCTATACTACAGTACCAATCATAATTCCCCGAAGGTAAATTTTAAAGAGGCCACCATTAAAGGGCAGGCCCCCGATAAAGGTTTGTATTTCCCTGAATTCATTCCTATGTTGGATAAAACTTTTATTGAAAACATAAATAATTTCTCCAAAGAAGAAATCGCTTTGAAAGTGATAGGCCCTTACGTGGGAGAGGTGATTCCTGAAAGTGAGTTGAAAAGAATTGTAGCAGAAACAGTAAGCTTCGATTTCCCCTTGGTAAAAGTAGAGGAAAATATTTTTTCATTGGAATTATTTCATGGTCCTACGTTGGCTTTCAAAGACGTGGGCGCCAGGTTTATGAGCCGCTGCCTTGGGTATTTTGTAAAA
>JBDSOE010000071.1:0-13471 GCA_039915005.1 Ginsengibacter sp. | reverse complement strand
GCAGGAAACTTTTTCAGCACGCGGTTACCGTTTATCGTGCGATAATATGTTTAAGAATGGCGCCAGGGTAAATTCAGGAACGATGCCTGAAATGAGTTCGTTGGAAAAAGTGGAAATTCTCAAAGGGGGCGCTGCCATTTTGTATGGTGAAGTGGCCCCGGGCGGAATTATTAATATGGTTACCAAAAAACCTAAGTTTGATTTTGGGGGCGAAGTTTCTATGCGCGCATGAAGTTACGATTTGTATAAGCCCGCATTTGATGTGTATGGCCCGTTATCCCAAAAAATAGCGTTCAGGGTAAACGGAACCCTCGAAGATGCCGGAAGCTTTCGCGATGAAATACACTCCAGGAGATATTATATCAATCCTTCTTTACTTTTCAACATCAATAAGAAAACAAGTTTATTGGTTGAAGCCGATTATTTGAATCATGAATTTACACCCGATTTTGGATTAGGCTCTTTGGATAATACCATCATCGCTGATCTGCCGCGTTCTACTTTCCAGGGCGTTTCATGGCAATATAATAAAGCGAAACAAGCAACAGTAACCGCTTCTTTAAAACATAAAATCAATAATTCCTGGAATGTGAATCTTACCGGTTCCTATCAATCTTACAACAGGGATTATTATTCTTTAGAAAGAATTCAGGCTGCTGCAAATGGTGACTGGAAACGCCCTTTGAATAAAATACTATCATCGGAAGGTTATTATTCAGGACAGGCAGACATCACCGGGAAATTTAAAACCAGCGGGATAGACCATACCTTACTGGCGGGCTTAGATGCTGATAGAAATTCAATTACCAGCTATACTTTTGACAATCCTAAGACGTACGACATCATCAATATTTTAGATCATTCCAAATTCACTGCGCGTACCGATATCCCCGCTGCTTCAAAAGTAACTGAGGCTAAAACGCCTGTAAACCGCGTGGGTGCTTATTTACAGGATCTCATCAGTGTTTCCAATAAAATTAAATTGCTGGCCGGAATCCGGTGGTCCCAGCAAATGGCACAATCAGTTACTACCACTTACCTTGTAAAAGATAGTATTGGCAAAGGGGCTGCTAAAGACGATAATGCATTTTCTCCAAGGTTTGGCATCGTGTATAAACCACTGGTAAGCACGGCCATTTTTGCAAGTTATTCCAATTCATTTTCTGTAAATACCGGAACGGATGTGTATAATAATGCGCTCACACCATCCATTATAGACCAGTACGAATTAGGCGTAAAAAATGATTTTTTTAGCGGGCAGCTTTCCGTAAATGTAACCGCTTACCGCATTGTAAATAATAACCTGGCGCAGACTGCTCAATTTCAAAAAGACGGCGTTACACCCAATAACAATACGGCATTTAAAGAATTAACCGGGCAAACCACCAGCGAGGGTATTGAATTGGACATTATGGGGCATCCGGTAAAAGGGTTGGATATGGTGGCCGGGTACAGTTATAATAACATGCGCTACACCAAAACGCCAGATACCAAAGGAAGCTATGTAGAAGGTGAACGATTGGTGGGAACACCTGCTAACACCGTCAATGGAAGTGCATTTTATACTTTTCAAAACAAGTTGAAGGCACTTAAAATTGGCGCCTCCGTATTTTTTGTTGGCGATCGTTTTGCCGGATGGAATAACACCAAAGAACAGGCGCAAAATTATTCAAGATTGATACCGGTAAACGGATTCACTACCCTGGATATTTCCGTAGGATATTCTTTTAAAAAGATTTCTTTATTGGCAAAAGTTAGTAACGTAACCAATACCTATAATTATTATGTACATGAAAATTACAGTATCAACCCGATACCTCCTACTCAATATGTAGGAACCGTTTCGTATAGGTTTTAGTAGGAGTTTGGGTTTGAGGGTTTAATGTTGTTCATGATAAAATTTATCATCTGTCCAATTCCGGGGATTGTTGATAGTATAATCGGAAATCTTTTTATAGGTTACCCCATTATTTTGTTTTTCAATTTAAGGATATCTAACCATTCATTTGTTACCAATGATTTATAAGCACACATAATATCGCCAATCGTAGGGGCAATCCCTTGCGGTTGCCCAGGTTGCGGTTGCCCAGTTTGAAATGGGGCAGGGGCAAGCCCTGCCCCTACAGATTCAAAATATCAATACCGTGCAAATGATTCGGCATTATCTGAAATAGGCCCAATTCAAAATTTGCATTTCGTTCGGGTAACTTTATCCATTCATTGAAGGCAATTTGCCTCTATTCATTTAGAATCATTTTGCTATTTTCGATTTTTACAAAACGCTATTTCATGTTTTACAACATATCGTAATAAAATACGCTTCTGCAGTGATGAATTTTGGGATTGAAAGGCATGTTTTCAATTAATGATTCCTTTTATTTTTTTATATAGTGATAATTGAGATAATAGAATATCTGCAAGCGTGTCAGGTTTTTTATTTCAAAGTATCGTATTGTCTATATGCTTTTTTTATGTTGATAAAAATTTATGTTTCCTCATCAAAAGTGTCGGCAATTATTTCGGGTAAAATATTTTCTGTGGCTGCAGCGGGTAATGTTTCTACGTTCCTCAATTGCCGCTGGATAGCCCGTGTCCTGGTTCCCACTACATCATCCAATTGTCCTAATCCGGTTTGTATATTTTTCTGTGCTTTTTCAAGCATTCCGCCAAATTTTTCAAACTCTGTTTTTACTGTAGCCAGCACATTCCAGACTTCGCTGCTTCTCTTTTGAATGGCGAGCGTTCTGAAACCCATTTGCAGGCTGTTTAAAATTGCCATTAAAGTAGTGGGTCCGGCTATGGTTATTTTATATTCATCTCTTAACTGGTCCACCAAAGCGCTACGCCGGATTACCTCTGCATAAATACTTTCGAAAGGAAGAAACATAATGGCAAAATCAGTGGTATGGGGCGGATCTAAATATTTATCGCGAATGTCTTTTGCCATTTTTCGGATGGTAGTTTCCATCATCCTGGTAGCATTTTCTATATCATCGGGAATGGCATTTTCATAAGCGGTAATCAGGTGTTCATAAGCATCTTTGGGAAATTTAGCATCTATTGGCAGATATACAAACGCGCTTTCATCTTCACTGCGTCCAGGTAATTTGATGGCAAATTCTACAGTAGCAGCGCTGCCCTTTTTCGTACACACATTCGCGTCATATTGATTGGGCGCCAATATTTGTTCGAGCAGCATAGCCAATTGCACTTCACCCACACCGCCTCTTAATTTCACGTTGCTCAATACTTTTTTCAGGCCGCCTACATCCGCTGCAATGGTTTGCATTTCTCCAAGGCCTTTTTGTACTTCTATTAATTGCTTACCTACGGTTTCAAAACTTTGTCCCAATCGCTCACTCAATGTTTTTTCTAATTTTTCTTCTACCGTTACTCTTATACTTTCCAGTTTGTTTTCCGTACTTTTTACCAGGTCATTTTGTTTGGTATCCATCAATCCAAATTTTTCTCTCTGGAGGTCATTGAATGATTTTATATTAGTATCAAAGTTTTCCTGAAATCCTTTAAAAGCATTTACCAGCGCTTCTCGAATTAACTTACTATCCTCTTTTGCCTGGGTATTCAATTTCTCCAATTGAATAGCATTGGCAACCGAAAATTCGGTGATATTTTTGGTAAGTTCCTCCCGGTTGGTTTTATTGTTTTCCTCAATTTTTGTAATCAGCGCACCCACTTTCTCATCAAGCGTTTTATTGATTTCTCTAAGCGCATTCTGGCTTTGCTCTGTTATGTTTTTTAGGGTAGTATTTAATTCAATTCGATTGTCCCTGGCAATGCCTGCGTTTTCTTCTCTGTTTATTTTAAAGTCGTCTTTGAATCCCGATTCTATTTTGGAAAGAGTGGATTGTAATTCAGCCACCTTATTTTGCAATTGTGGTAATTCGTTTCCATTTTTGTTGCGAAAAATAAAAATAAATACAATGGCTATCGCTAACAAAATGCAGAGGGTTGCTAATAAAATCAATTCCATTTTTTTATTTTAGTTGATGGTGGTTAAAGGTAAGTTGTTGGGTAAATGATTTTGAGAAACCAATCTCTCCAATTTATCTATCTCCGCCAAAGCCGGCCTTCTCCAAAATACCCCATTATCACTCCCTGCTCTCATGCCTCTTACAAAACAATAGATCACCCCGCCAAAATCCCTATCATAATCAAAATCAGGAAGGCGTACTTCTAAGTATTTTTTCACCGCAAGTGTATAAATCAAATATTGGAGATGATAATTGTTTTCATTCATAGCCAGTGCCATGGCTAATTTGGAATAATCATCAAGACTTTCACCTAAGAAAGTAGATTTCCAATCAAGCACAAAATATTTGCCGTTATGTTCAAAAAATAAATCAATCTTTCCATTCATGATTCCTTCTATTTCACTCCATACTTTTACAGAAACTGTTCTTTCTTCATCAGAAAAGTTGGCCAATAGAGTGGGGTTAAAAAGTGAAACCGGGAAATCAAATTCCAATTCGTGAAGACGTTTTTCAAAATCTACTTTGCCGAGATTAAAAGTAAAATTCCTGGTAAGGATGTCCGCATTTAAAACATGTTTCAGTAAATTCATCAATCCCGATTCATATTTTTCTTTTTGTGCGGGCGCAAATCGTTTGATGGCTTTTTCAATCACCAGGGACCATTTTTCATCATTATTAAAATATACCTTCTCAAAAATAAAATGCAGCATATTTCCCGTGATATTTCCTTTGGCCAATTGATTGAAAACGAAATGATCATAATCATCCCCGGTGTTCCTGAATTTATTTTTACTATTTCTTTCCGGTTTTGCGGTGAGCATGGTATAGCTCATACGCTGCCAATCGTTGTGTTGCAGATTAAAATCTACCGTTTGAATTTCCCTTTCTATTTTCTTTTCCTGTGTTTTGTTATAAGAATAGTTTTCTGGAATTTCAGGTGAATCTTTCCATTCGATTAACTGTGGATCTGCATTTAAAAGATGGTCTGTAAAGTGGGTGAGCGTTGATGTTTTGTAATAATTATTTCTATACAAATAGCATTTATACACGGCACGGGTAATGGTTACGTACAATAGCCTCCTGTTTTCCTGTTCATTTTGTTGCAGCAAAATCAATTCTTGTTCTGCAGAAAGCTGCGCTCTTTTTGCGCTAATGTAATCGCCGGTTTCGCTATCTCTGAAACTGCATATTTCGCGTTTTCTATTATCCACAAAATCTAAGTAAGGCGCTATTACAATTTTATATTGAAGCCCTTTACTACTATGGATGGTAACAATTTTTACTGCTTCTTCATCAGTCTCTATCCTTTGTTGCAGTTCATCGCCTTCTGCATCTTTTTGTTCTATGCCGCGCCTGAGCCAATCAATTAATTCAAGAGGCAGAAGATTTTTACTACTTTGATTTTTATACAAGAGTTCTATTAACTGGTAAAGATTGGTAATAATTCTTTCTCCGTTTCCTGAATGGTCACTTAATAACTTTTTCTGAATTTCGAAATCGGTAATGAAGTTGATCAATGCCGAATACACACCATTCTTTTCCCAGGTAATTTTATATTCTTTAAAAAGCCGGATTGCTTTTTCTTCATTTAAGGTAAGAATATGATTGATGGTAAACCTTGTAAAAGAAGACAGCAAAGCCTTGTTAATATTGCTTCTTGTATTATCTGCCATGGCCTCCAATACGTACAAAATTTCCTTCGCTTCATTCGATTGCAATACTTTTTCATTGTTGATGGAAACTGTTGGAATGTTATATTGTGCTAAAGAATTTTTTACTCTTTCTCCGTCAGAATGATTGCGTACTAATATTCCAATATCAGACGGCTTTATTTTCTCTGTTTTACCATTGGTGGAAATGGCATAACCATTATTGGACAAAAGATCCATAACCTGAGCTGCTGCGGCCTCTGCAACATCATCTTTGTTTTTAGAAAGGCCATTTATTGACATTGGAATAACTTCCTTATCATGAAATTTCAAAAACCCTTTAGTATTTTTTATAGGCGAATCTACCGGTATGTATTTTATGGAATCTACCCCTTCATCAAAATAAAAGGTATCAAAATTTTCTTTGGGTAAAAAGAATACATTCATCGCTTTTATGTAGGCTTCTGTTGATCTGAAATTGATGTTCATCTCATACCTTTCTTCCACATCATTTTTTGCTTTGAAGTAAGTGAAAATATCCGCTTTGCGCCAGGCATATATAGATTGTTTAGGATCGCCTATGTAAAATAAAACTGTGTTTTCTCCAAATACCTTATTGAAAATTTCATACTGGAGGCGATCGGTGTCCTGAAATTCGTCTATAAAAACGGCTTTGTATTTTTCCTGCAAAACTTTTATTAATACAGGGTTTTCTCTCTTAGTAAGCGCTTTATTCAGGTTTACAATAAGGTCATCAAACGACAATTGATTATTGTATAATTTGTATTTTTTTACACCTTCCGATATTTCACTAATAGCAACATTATAAATCTGATTGAAACAGTTTTCTACGATTTCTTTCATGGCTTCTTCTATCTTCCCAACTTCATCTAATCGGTCAAAAATACCCGTATCAACAAAAGCCTTCTCCACATTCTTTAAACCTCTTTTTTCGAGTAAGTACTCAACAAATGTTTCCGGATCATCAATTAATTCCGCTATGTTATTTTTGTTGGTATAGGAATTTGACGTGCATTTTTGTTTAAGCAGCCCGGCATTATTTGTAATGAAGTCAAAAAGAAAATCCCCTAATTCCAATTTCTTTAGATGAATTTCCTTGATCTCTTTTAAAAAATTTAAATGATCATTTTCGTTCAAAAAATATTCCCTGGTACCATCATATTTATGAAAACGTTTTCCATTTAAATGCTCTTTTACAATAGAAGAAATCGCTTTCTGGCTTAACCCTTCTTTCATCAAAATCGCTAATAACTCTGTCTGGATGGTGGTTACATTCTTTCGCCAGAATTTATTCACTTCATCTTCTAAGATAGCCGAAGTATCGGTTACTAATTCCGCGCTGAACAATTGATTGGTTTCAAAGGCAAATTCATTTAAGGTTTGCTGGCAAAAACTGTGAATGGTTAACACAGAAGTTTCATCCAAAAACAAGATGGCTTCCCTGAGCAAATTGCTCACTTCATCCGCATTATTTTTCTCAATGGAATCTTTTACTAAAAACGAAATAGTTTCATCATTTATCCGTTCACCCTGGCTGGCCCGATATGCCTTTCTTACAAACAGCCGAATGCGTTCTTCTAATTCCGCTACGGCTGCTTTGGTGAAAGTTACCATCAGTATTTCTTTGATGGAAAATTTATTTTCCAAAATCAAACGCAATACCAAAATAGCGATGGAATAGGTCTTGCCCGTGCCAGCACTGGCTTCTATAAGGTTACTTCCTTTTAATGGAACCCTTAACGCATCGAAATTTTTAAATTTATCTTGATCCGGCATGGCACTTATTTCTTTGGTTTAAATAAATAATCAGGAAAAATATCGGCAAGCGGCACTAATAATGTTTCGGCTAAGTCACGGTAATCTTCCATAACATTTTCTTTTTGAAAAAATCCATTTTCATATTCTTTGGATAAGTAAGAATCCTTATTAAACTTTCCGATAGTTTTTGAAAATTTAGCATCATCCAACTCCTTCAACTTGTTTGGGTCTATACCAAAATCCGGATTAAAAGCAAGAATATTTTCATGTCCTTTAATGTATAAATCCAATAGATTTTTTAAAGTAGTGTATGCATTTTCTTTCGTTATTCTTTTACCGGCATATTGCTTATTTTCTTTTTGAGAAATAAAATACAATTCTATTTTATAGCCTGCAGCGCGTGCCGCGAGGTAATTAATATAACCTTCCAATAAATATTTGTTTTCTCTTTTGGAGAAAGAAACTGAAATTAGATTTTTTCCGTAAACGTTGCCTACACTACCTTTCAACGTATGTTCACCAAATGTCAATTCAATTGGCATTTCCTGTTCCTCTTCGTTATTAGTTAATTCAAGAAACAATTCTTTTACGGGTAAAATCTCATTTTCAATAGCATCCAAAACCACATTCGCCATATTTTTCAAAGGCAATTCGCCGGTCTTCAGTTTTCTTATTTTGAAATCTTTTTTTTCTTCCTCATTATTTTTTAATAGTTGATTTTTCAATTGCCATTCTTCTAAATTATCCAATGTAAACACTTCTGTATCGGGCAGAGTAATTTCATCTTCATTATAATAAATCCCTAATACAGAATTATAATATCCTTTAAACGGATTTTTCAAAAAACCAATTAATTTATGAAGCGGTATCTCTTTAAAATCAGGTAAATCGATTGCTCTTTGCTTGTTTATATTTTTGATACCTTCTTTTGCATTTAGTAAATAGCTGTAAAAGTGTTCGTCATTTTTTAGATATTTTTCACTAAAACCATGCAGAGGTTGGCGGGTAATTAATTGTTTGCGAACGGTATCAGGCTGCACAGAAACTGATTCAATATAATCTATCAATTCATCTATCAAAATAGATGGCGGAAAGATGGAATTGTCCTTCACGCTTTGCCCGATGTAACTGATGTATAAATAATCTTTTGCAGAAAGAAGCGTTTCTAAAAATAGATGCTTGTCATTTTCTTTTATATTTCTATCACCTTTTCTTTTCTCTTTTTCCATCAGGTTAAAGCTTATTTTTTTATCCTTCCTGGGAAATTTATCGAAGTCCAAACCCAGCAATGCCACCACTTTAAAGGGAATGCTGCGCATTGGTATCAATGAACAAAAAGTAATTCCGGCTCCGGCGAAAGATCGGCTGCGTGTGGCTCCTGACAGTGTCGGCAAAAAACCATGAATAAAAACTTCATAACTTATTTCGTCGGTGAAAAGCTCATTGATGGTATTGTAATTTTCCAATTGGTTGAGCAATAAACCATAATCTTCGTCAGTAGTTTCTTCTTTATCGCAAACAAAATTATTGAGAACGTTCTCTACATACTTTGACCAATCTGAAATGGATTTTGATTTCTTTCTTTGATTGAGTGAATCAATTAGCGCTTCTACAAAGTATGCAAAACGAATGGCATCGTAAGTGTCGGAACCTTCTATAATATCCAACGGGAAAAAACTTTTTTCCCCTGTTCCATTTTCATCGGAGCCGCTCATGCAGATACCGTACATAATGCGTTGCAAACCGTATTTCCAACTTACATAATCCGAATCGTCATCACGATTGCCTGTTATTCCAAAACGGATATTAGCCGCATCCACTAGCTTTCTGATAAAAGCAGTATCGGTAATTTTCAGGCGTTTTCTAATTGATGAAAAGTCCAGTAAACGCACTACATTCTCTGCAGTAAAATTTTGTTCTGTTATGGATAAAACTGAAAGTAGTGCGTTGGAAATACTATCAGATGCTGCATAGCTCTCATCGGCAATGGTGTAATGAAATTTATATGGGGCATTATCAAAAACCGCTTTGATGTAAGAGGCGTACAAGTCAATATCACTCACCATTACAACCATATCGCGTGCAGAAAGTATTTCCTTTTTACGATCAATTAAATGCACTAAGTAGTTGTATAAAACTTCCACTTCGCGCGCAGGGCTGTAACATGAATTGATAGTAAGGGAACCATCCAAAATTTCATTTTCTTTAAAGTAAGTTTCTCTTTCTTCTTTACGGTTATTAAAAATGGAATGCTGAATTTTATGTAATAAGGTATCGGGCTCAGGTTCTATAGTTTCCAGTTCATTATAGGCATTTATCAATTCATCATTTTTGAATAAAAGCGAAAATGTTTCCTGGATAATTTTTCCCCACCCGGTCAGTAAAGGGTTACCGATATTGATTTCCCCATTATCAATTTTACCAATCTTTTTTAGAAAGTACAGCAATTTTTCACTCTTATCTTCAAACCAATAATCGTAAGGTGCAGGGTTCAGAATTAAAAATTGGATGTCAATATGATTGGATAAGTTTTGGAATATCTGCAAATGATATTCTGTAATTACACTGATACCAAACAAATAAATTACCGGTAATTTCCCCCGTAGGCGCGCTGTTTGTACAGGATCTTTTAATTCATTTTGGATAAAATTCCCGATAAGCGTTTTGTCCGGAAAATCTTCACCAGCCAGCACTTTGGCTTTTATCCATAATTCTTTTTGCCATTCTTCTTTGGCAATTTCATGTGAGGTATCATTCCATTTTTCAATCATATCCGCACGGTAAATTTGATACTGGTCAAATAAATCTGCTACTTTTTCTGCCAAAGCCATCCTCTTCACGTCTTTATCTATGCCCTCATAATTATAATAAGTGGAAATGGAAGGATGCTTTTTTATGAAATCTTCATCGCCCAATAATTTATAAAGCAGCCAGTTTAAATCTTCTGTTGACAAGGATTTTGAAAAAGAACCACCCAATAAATAGTATATGGTATTGATTAAATCGTTGGGTTTTAAAAACCGGATATTTGCTGCAATGCCCGTAGAATCCGCTATCTGCAATTTCAACCAGTTATTCATTCCTTCCGTTTGCGTAACGATATACACCGGCTGAAAAACATTTTTTTCAGAGGAATGTATGTCCAACGAAATTTGTGCAGCCAATTGATTCAATGAATTGGAAACCTGTAATTGAAATGCCATTTGTTAGAAAATATTTAATTGATAAATCTCTCTTTAATTCCTGAACCTCTCTTTACGGAAGCATGTGAAGTTTGAAGGATCATAGCTTCACTTGCCTGAACCACCACTTTGTTTTTTGCTCTTGTAACCGCGGTATATAAAAGTTCCCGTGTCAAAATCTGTACATCCTCTTTGTGTGGCAGTACCACCATCACTTCATTAAATTCAGAACCCTGGCTCTTATGAATCGTCATCGCATACGCTGTTTCCGCATTGGAAACAAATGCAGGCAATACCGGTTTTATTTCGCCTTTTACTTCAAACCAAACCTGTAAAATGCCCTTTTCATCTGCTCTTACAATTCCAACATCTCCGTTAAAAAGATTTAGTTCATAATTATTGCCTGTAATCATTACAGGACGATTCTCATAAAATTCACCGGTAACTTTTATGAGCTTTTTTTGTTGAAGATGTTTTTCTATTTTTTTATTGATTGCGTATAAACCTTGCTCACCTTCCCTTACGGCACAAAGCATTTTTAAACGGTTCATTTTTTTCAATGCTTCTGCGATGTTGGTTTCTTTGATATAATCTCCGTATCCATCTACAAATTCATTGAATATTTTTTCAGTATAATCTTTATCAACCAAAACCTGTTCATCCGCATTTCTAAAAAATTCTCTGAGTACTTCTTCATTATTTTTGATGATGGCCTTACTGAATTTCCCGATTCCTTTATCATCCGAAAAGCGATGGCTTTTTTTAAGTTCGATAATGTGTTCAAATAGAGGATGCGTAGAGTGAGATATGAAATCCTGATTCAGCGTTTGTGTTTTGTCATTTATGAATGAATTGATCCATGCAGCTTTTTCTTCAGAAAAAGTATTTAATGTGGATTGTGCCTGGCACAAATCGCCAAATAAACTTCCCGCTTCTACCGATGCTAATTGGTCTTTATCGCCCAGCAAAATCAATTTGGTTTTGGGCCCAATAGCCTCTAATAATTTTGCAAATAAAGCCACGTCAATCATAGAGGATTCATCTACAATTATCAAATCGTATGGCAAAGTATTTTCTTTGTTTTGCTTGAAATAAATAGAGTCCTTTTGCCAACCCAATAAGCGATGAATGGTCAATGGCTCCATTGTTTCAAATTTCGTTTTCATTATCTCACTTCCGCCAGCGGAAGCGTTCTTAAGGGATTCACCCATCCGTGCGGCTGCTTTTCCGGTAGGCTCTGCCAGCGCTACTTTTAAGCCTGGGTTCATTGTAAAAAGAAGGGATAATATTTTTGCAACGGTGGTAGTTTTTCCCGTTCCGGGGCCACCGGTGATGATGGTAAAATTATTTAAAATCGCTGTGATAACGGCTACTAACTGCCAATTGATATTTTCATTTTTATTCCCTGAATCAGTATTGCTATTTTTAAATAATCCTGTGATTACATCTCTTAGATTTTTCAGAGAATCTAAGTTCATTCCCGATTGACTTTTTTCATCTTCAATAAACTTTTTGATCCTGTTTAAGATAATAGTTTCATAATGAAAATACCGTTGCAGGTACAAACGGTTGTTCTGCAAAATCAATGGTTTTTTTTCATCACCATTTGAAACCAATGAATCCCTCTCAATCAGTTTAGAATTGAAAGTGTATCCTTCCGGAAGTTCTTCATTTTCAATTTCATTGATGTGAATACATATATGGCCGTCGCTTAATTTTTTTGATAAAAGATATAAATAGGGCTTTGCATTTTCCGAAGGAAAATATTCAGCAAATTGCTGGTGAACATCATTGGTTATTTTCATTTCTTTTGAAAAATGTTTTTTTGAAATTAATGAATATTCCGGGAAGACAATGGCTTATCAACGGTAAGTAATACACCAAATTTACAGGTTCACTTTGCCACCTATTTACAGACCATTTTTACAGGCTTCCAGCGTATTATTTACTGTGGCCATCACTTGGGTAATTTATTTTTATAGTAATTTATTTTTTCTGCGAGTCTCATCCTTGCATATCGCGGAGAAGGGGAAGGTAAACATTCTCCATTCTTTAAATTCGGGAATAATTTTATGAACTGTTTTTCCACAAATTTGCTGGTAAAAAAAATGGACACAAAATCATGCTGCTTCAATATTTTTTTCAGCGCCCTGTCATTGTATTCAACCACTTCAAGATTGGCGTCAAGGTTATTGTCTTCCTTTCGCCTGATTTTGAGAAAGATGTCGCCGATAGCGATTCCATGTTCTGTGAATAATATTTTCTTCTCTTCTGTAGCTGGCAGTTCAGCATTATAAACGCCTCTTATTATGTTCCAGAACTGATTGCGCTTTGATCCATAAAACCATTCGTTATTACCCGGCACCAAAGTTTTTTTTCTGCCGGGAAAGGTGCCTAAGATCAGTACCGAAGCTTTTGCAGGGACAAAAGGTTTAAACGGATGTGTTTCAATTTCAGTCATTGGATTGCGATATTTAACCGCGTTTGAAAAGTGGGACGTAAAGAGTTTGGCAATATGCGAATGTAAAATAAGATTGCCAAACCCTGAAAGTATCGGGAACCTTGTGTTGGAAAATGAAAAGCGTAAAGGGATGGCTTATTGAAAAAAATGATCCAGTAAGGTAAACATCCTTTTGTTATTGCTTTTTATGAATATTTCGCCGTCAATTATTTTTGTTGAAGATTGAATGTAAGGCGCTGTCATCTTCAATTCTCCGCAATCGTTCTCCATCATTTTGCGAAGGCTGTCGTGGGTTGCTTCTAAATGAAATTGTATTGCTAATACGTTATTATTTATCGTAAATAACTGGTTATGGTTGGCGGCCGAATCGGCAAGATTTACTGAGCCTTTCGGTATTTGAAACTGATC
>JBDSOE010000068.1:0-11080 GCA_039915005.1 Ginsengibacter sp. | reverse complement strand
AAGAAGTTTGTGCCGTAATAGTGGAAGGCATCCAGGGAGTAGGCGGGATAAGGGTTGCGTCAAAACAATTTTTACAATTGATCCGCAGCCTTTGCAATGAATACGGAGCGGTTTATATTGCAGATTCTGTGCAGTGTGGTTATGGCAGAACGGGTAAATTTTATTCGCACGACTATGCGCAGGTGGATGCGGATATTTATACTATGGCCAAAGGAATGGGCAATGGTTTTCCAATTGGCGCCATTTCAATTTCCCCGGCAATTGCGCCAAAACATTTTATGCTGGGGACCACTTTTGGCTGCAATCACCTCGCATGTGCTGCTGCTATTGCGGTGTTGGAAGTGATGGAAGAAGAAAAACTGATGGAGAACGCTAAAGAGGTTGGTAGTTATCTTATGAATGAAATTGAAAAAGTTTCCGGGTTAAAAAATGTGCGTGGTAAAGGCTTAATGATTGGTTTTGATGTCTCTGGAGAATTAAATGATTTAAGAAAAAACCTTTTGCAAAAACATAAAATATTTACCGGCTATGCCAAACCCAATGTGATACGCATATTGCCGTCTCTTGCCTTGACCATGGAGGATGCGGATAAATTTTTGAATGCCTTAAAAGAGGAGGTTGCCTCTCTGGTGTTGCATTCAAAAAATGTTGCGGCTGAAGTAAATGATTAATTAATTATCCATTAATACAATTTAAAAAAGTATTGAAAAATTTTCTTTCTGTAAAGGACGCTGATAATATTACCGCATTGGTAAAAGATGCGTTGGAATTTAAAAGAAATCCTTTGTCGGATAAGCTGCTGGGAAAAGGGAAGCGCATCGGCTTGTTATTTTTAAACCCAAGTTTGCGAACAAGATTGAGTACGCAAATAGCGGCACACAACCTGGGAATGGAAGCCATGGTTTTTAATGCCTCGGCAGACGGGTGGAAATTAGAATTTGAAGATGGCGCTATTATGAATGGCAGCACAGTAGAGCATATAAAAGATGCCGCGCCCGTTTTAGGAAATTACTTTGATATTCTCGCTGTTCGCACGTTTCCCTCTTTCAAAAACCGTGAAGAAGATTATGCAGAAAAAATCATTAACCAGTTTGCAAAATATTCAGGGGTACCGGTTATAAGTTTGGAAAGCGCAACGGTACACCCTTTGCAAAGCCTTACGGATATTATTACTATTACGGAGCATCTTCCCATAAAAAATAAAACAAAACCAAAGGTGGTACTTACCTGGGCACCACATGTAAAGTCTCTACCCCAGTGTGTTGCCAATAGCTTTTCAGAATGGATGTGTGCGTGGGATAAGGCGGAATTTGTGATTACGCATCCCGAAGGCTATGAATTGAATACTAAATTTACCCAAAATACTTTCGTTACTAACGACCAGGCACAAGCGCTAAAAGATGCGGATTTCGTATATGTAAAAAACTGGAGCAGTTATAATGATTATGGGAAAATATTACCAGTGGAAAATGACTGGATGCTTACCAATAAAAAATTGGAAATAACCAATAACGCGAAAGTTATGCATTGCCTTCCGGTAAGAAGAAATGTTGAATTAAGTGATGAAGTGCTGGATAGTGCGAATAGCATTGTTACAGAGGAAGCAGGAAACCGTGTATGGGCGGCGCAGGCGGTAATAAGTCAATTGCTTGATAGTATTTAAGATAAAAGTGGTGCTGACTAAAAGCAGGAAAGGATCTTCGGTATCTTTGATGCCTGATATGAACAACTGATCAGCTCAATAATATTGATAGGGTAGAAGTTATTTTAAAAGATATTGAAAAAAGTAAAATTGATGTTTTGGTTCAGTTTTTAAAATTATGGAATATTGATAAGGGATTGAAAAAAAATATCAAGCCTGTTGCCAGGAAAAAAGCCAGCATTTCATTATCCGCGGGTATTTGGGTAAATTATTCATTAGATGCCGGCGAATTGCGTAAACAAGCCTGGAATGGAAACAAATGATAGGATACTAAAGAAGCTGTGACAAACTATAATGGAAAAATTATTCATCATAAAAATTGGGGGGAATGTAATAGACAATAAGGATTCACTGCGTTCTTTTCTCAAAGATTTTTCCCAGGTAAAAGGCAAAAAAATATTAGTCCATGGCGGTGGAAAAATTGCAACATCTGTCGGAGAAAAATTAGGGATTCAATCAAAATATATTGAGGGAAGAAGAATTACCGACAATGAAACCATTGACCTGGTAACGATGGTTTATGGCGGATTGGTAAATAAAAGAATAGCGGCTTTACTGCAATCATTCCATTGTAATGCCATTGGTATTTGTGGTGCAGATGCGAATTTGATACCTGCTAAAAAACGCCCGGTAAAAGACATTGATTACGGCTGGGTAGGCGATATTAATGCACAGCAAATTGATCCTGAAAAATGGAAATTGTTTTTAGATAATGGGATGGTTCCTGTGATAGCGCCACTTACGCATGATGGACGTGGATGCATGCTTAACACGAACGCAGATACTATTGCCTCAGCATTGTCGGTAAGTTTGGCGAAAAACTATTATGTAAAATTGATTTATTGTTTTGAGAAAGATGGTGTACTGGCAGACGTTGCTACTGAAAGTTCTGTGATAAAAAGTTTGACCGCTGTGGCATATCATCAATTAAAAGAAAAAGATAAACTTTTCGCGGGTATTTTACCAAAGATTGATAATTCATTTGATGCGGTTAATAATGGAGTAGGGGAAGTGGTGATTGGCAATTCTTCAAAATTATCTCTCATAATAAATGGAAAAAGCGGTACAAAAATTTCTTTACAATGAATGAATTAAAAGATTTAGTAGCCTTATCTTCTGCCGCCATTTCTCTTTTAAAGCAATTAATTGCCACTCCTTCATTTTCCACAGAAGAAAATGTAACTGCAGATATTTTAGAAAATTTTTTACAGCAGAAAAATATTCAGACCAACAGGTATCTGAATAATGTTTGGGCGACTAATAAAAATTTTGATTCAAAGAAAATTACCCTCTTATTAAATTCTCATCATGATACTGTGAAGCCCAATAAGGGCTATACTCTCAACCCATTTGACCCCATAGAAAAAGAAGAAAAATTATTCGGCCTGGGTTCCAACGATGCCGGTGGCGCATTGGTTTCACTGTTGTCGGTATTCATTTTTTTTTATGAAGAAGAATTACCTTTTAATTTAATTTTTGCAGGCACGGCAGAAGAAGAAATCTCGGGTAAAAATGGAGTGGAGATATTATTGAACCATCTTCCAAAAATTGATTGTGCTATTGTTGGTGAGCCTACCTTGATGAAAATGGCGGTTGCAGAAAAAGGTTTGTTAGTGCTTGACGGTACCGCTTACGGAAAAGCAGGCCACGCCGCGCGCGACGAGGGTGTAAACGCATTGTACCTTGCCATGAAAGATATTCAATGGCTATGTTCTTTTCAATTTCCAAAAACATCTCCGGTGTTGGGGCCGGTACACATCGCGGTTACCTCCATACATACGGCCAACAAAATGCACAACGTGATTCCATCGGATTGTAGTTTTGTCGTGGACATAAGAGTTAATGAATTGTATTCTTTTGAAGAAATAATAGCCACTATCCGTGAAAATGTAAACAGCGAAATAGTGCCGCGGTCCGTAAGATTGAAACCCTCATCCATAAATGAAAATCATCCCCTGGTGAGAGCAGGATCTAAAATGAATATTTCTTCTTATGGCTCGCCCACCTGCTCTGACATGACTTTAATGAATTTTCCTTCTTTGAAAATAGGACCCGGCGATTCGGCGAGAAGCCATATGGCAGATGAATTTATTTTTATAAAGGAAATTGAGGAAGGCATAAAAAAGTATATTCAATTGTTGAAAAATTTTACAATAGAATTAAATAATTCTGAAAATAAAAGCGAATGAAACTCTGGCAAAAAAATACAGAAACCTTAAAGGCGGTAGAAACGTTCACGGTGGGTAAAGATCGGGAACTTGATTTATTCCTGGCGCCGTTTGATGTGCTGGGTTCATTGGCACATATCCAAATGCTGAACAGTGTTGGGTTGCTGACGGACAATGAATTGGTGGAATTACAAAAAGCATTGAAAGATATTTATAAAGAAATTGGTGCCGGAAAATTTTCATTGGATGATGACGTGGAAGATATTCATTCGCAAATAGAATTTTTGCTCACCAAAAAATTGGGCGATACCGGAAAAAAAATTCATTCGGCGCGCTCACGGAATGATCAGGTACTTCTTGACATCAAGCTTTTTTTAAGAAGTGAAATTGAAATAATTACAAAAGATATTACCGGATTCTTTACTCTTTTACAACTCCAGAGTGAAAAATATAAAGACTTCCTGTTGCCCGGATACACTCACTTTCAGCTTGCCATGCCATCATCATTCGGATTGTGGTTTGGGGCTTATGCAGAAAGCCTTGCTGATGATATGGTAACGCTACATGGCGCATGGGAAATTACCAATAAAAACCCATTGGGTAGTGCTGCAGGCTTTGGCTCTTCATTTCCTATAAACAGGAAAATGACGACCAGCTTATTGGGTTTTGCCGATTTGAATTATAATGTGGTATATGCCCAAATGACCCGTGGAAAAACGGAAAAATTTTTATCACAGGCTCTTGCCAATATCGCTGCCACACTTTCAAGGCTAAGCATGGATGCGTGTCTTTATCTGAATCAAAATTTTGGGTTCATTTCGTTTCCTGCGGAATTAACTACGGGCAGTAGCATTATGCCGCACAAAAAGAACCCAGATGTTTTTGAATTGATCAGAGCCCATTGCAACCGCATACAATCGCTTCCCAATGAAATTTCATTAATACTCACCAATCTTCCTTCCGGCTATCACCGCGATTTGCAGCTATTGAAAGAATCGCTTTTCCCTGCTATAAAAAATTTGAAAGATTGTATCAGAATGGCCACTTTAATGATAGAAAATATTGACATAAAAAAAGATATTCTCACTGATGAGAAATACAAATATCTATTTACGGTAGAAGAAATGAATAAGTTGGTTTTGCAGGGAATGCCATTGCGAGATGCGTACAAAAAAATTGGCGCCGAAGTAGAGAATCATTCTTTTAAAACTGAAATGAAACTCGCCCATACGCACGAAGGCTCTATAGGCAATCTTCAGAATGAACCCATTAAAAGGATGATGGATGAAATGGTAACGCGCTTCGATTTTAAGAAAGTGAATGACGCTTTACAAAAATTATTAGAGTAAATTGCCCACTTTCCGGTACAGAAATAAGATCTGATTTCTCTTGTTAATGAAAGAATATGGCAGAAACGAATAAAAAAAGAATTGCAATCTTTGGCTCCACGGGTTCAATAGGGACCCAGGCATTGGAAGTGATAGGCGCCCATCCTGATTTGTTTGAAGTTGAAATTTTAACGGCACATGCCAATGATAAATTATTAATAGAGCAGGCGCTCAAATACAAGCCCAATGCGGTAGTTATAGGCGATGAGCACAAATATGAAGAAGTAAAGGCCGCTCTCATCCCAAAAGATATAAAAGTTTTTGCCGGTGCAAGTGCCCTGGAGGAAGTGGCAGATTTTGATACGTACGATATGATGCTGGCAGGCATTGTGGGCTTTGCAGGACTGAAACCTACTTTAAGAGCTTTGGAAAAAGGAAAAGCCATTGCGCTTGCTAATAAAGAAACGCTGGTAGTTGCCGGCGATATTGTGATGCAAATGGCGGTTGAAAAACGGGTTCCAATTATCCCGGTGGATAGTGAGCATTCGGCCATCTTTCAATGTCTTGTGGGAGAAACAAGAAATAAAATTGAAAAGGTTATTTTAACCGCGAGTGGTGGCCCCTTCCTGGGGAAGAAGCCCAACTTTCTGGTGAATGTAAAAAGACACCATGCACTGCAGCATCCTAACTGGAATATGGGCGCTAAAATTACCATTGACTCTGCAACCCTGATGAATAAAGGCCTTGAGATGATAGAGGCAAAGTGGCTTTTCAATCTTTCGCACGATCAGATACAAGTTATTATTCATCCGCAAAGCATTGTACACAGCATGGTACAGTTTGAAGACGGCAGCGTGAAAGCACAAATGGGAATGCCGGATATGAAGCTCCCTATTCAATACGCCCTTAGTTTTCCGTATCGGGTGGCGGGCTCCAACCCAAGAATTGATTTTAAAAGATTATCAACCCTGAATTTCGAAGAGCCTGATATCAAAACATTTCGCAACCTCAGCCTTGCTGCTACAGCCCTGGACAAGGGTGGTAATCTTCCCTGCATTTTAAATGCTGCAAACGAAATTGCTGTATGGGCTTTCTTAAATAACCTTATCGGATTTTTAGATATTACTGCCGTAGTAGAAAAGGCTATGGAAAAAATAAATTTTATAGAAAAGCCAAATCTTACGGATTATTTTGAAAGCGACGGAGAGGCTCGTAATTTCGCTGCTTCTTTAGTAAAAATGTAAATTCCTGTTTCTAAAAGGCAATCGTAAAAGAAATAAAAACATACATAAATTCAAACATCGTACATAACAAACGTACATCTAACATTCTATGACATTATTAGCAATTAATTGGCCGGCGGTAGGTTTACAAGCCGGTTACCTTATTTTCTCTCTTTCCATATTGGTTATCATTCACGAATTTGGCCATTACATTACAGCAAAATGGTTTAAATGCCGTGTAGAAAAATTCTATATATTTTTTGATCCCTGGTTTTCTGTCTTTAAAAAGAAAGTGGGCGAAACTGAATATGGCGTGGGTTGGTTGCCATTGGGCGGATACGTGAAAATCGCCGGTATGGTTGATGAAAGTATGGATAAAGAACAACTGGCGCAACCGCCGCAGCCGTGGGAATTCAGGAGCAAACCGGCCTGGCAGAGATTGATTATTATGCTGGCTGGCGTAACGATGAATGTGTTGCTTGCATTTTTTATTTATGCCATGATCCTTTATACCTGGGGCGAAACAAAATTGCCTATTGAAAATGCTAAATATGGTATTTGGGTAACTGATAGTATGATGAACAGAATGGGTTTGCAGAACGGCGATAAAATAGAATCCGTAAATGGAGAGCCCATAAAATATTTTGATGATCTGCCTGCTAAAATATTGCTCGGCAAACAAATAGTTCTGGAAAGAAATGGTAAAGAAGAAACCATCAATATTCCGGTAAATATGATTGAGCAATTGGTGGAAAAGAAAGGGAGGCGTACTTCGTTACTACAACCCAGGATGCCCATCGTAATAGGAGGGTTTCCCGAAGAAACTATTTCTGGCCTCAATAGTGCGACTTCGGTTGATACAAGAGGTTCAAATGCATTGAGTAGCGGTAGTGTGGCTTACTCGAATCCTAACACGGAACGTTTGCGCGTGTTTGATAAAATAGTTGCGGTGGATTCAACACCTGTTCAGTTTTTTGATGAAATAGCGCCGATCCTTAATGAGAGAAAGGGAGATAGCGTTACCCTTACTATCGTCAGAAATGAAAATACTATTCACACAAAAGTGCTGGTAGATACTGCGGGGAAAATTGGTTTTTTTGTGGTGAATGAACTCCAGGCAGATAGTCTTGGCATATTAAAACAAGAAACAAAAAGATATAGTTTGCTAGCTTCGTTTCCGGCGGGGGTAAAGAAAACCGGGCAGCAATTAAATTTTTATGTTCAGCAATTCAAACTAATATTGAATCCTGAAACAGGCGCTTACAAAGGCGTTGGAGGTTTCAAGGCTATGGCTTCCATATTTCCGAGCTATGGCTGGAACTGGGAAGCCTTCTGGAAAATTACCGCGTTCTTCTCCATAATTCTGGCATTTATGAACCTGTTGCCTATTCCTGCTTTGGACGGCGGGCATGTGGTGTTCACCCTGGTGGAAATGGTTACGGGAAGAAAACCCAGCGATAAGTTTTTGGAATATGCTCAGATTGCAGGAATGGTCATCCTCTTTGCCTTGTTGATCTTTGCCAATGGCAACGATTGGTTTGGTTGGGGAGCGGGACATTAGCTAGTTTGAAAATATAAAGATGTGCAATGGCGGAATTATCTTATAGAGAATTCCGCCATTTATTTTATGTGGTTAGCTTGTAATTCATAATCAGTAATACCTTCCCATAAAATAAAGAGTTCTTATCTCAATCCTTTTACTATAATTTTAAAATATGATGGTTGCGGATTGATGCAAAAAAAAACTTCCGCATTTTATTGCGGAAGTCAATTCTTTACCTGCTTTTCTGCAGATTCCTTGGGACTTTTTCCAGTAAATAATTTTCTGGTTTCAGCTTTCAGGTTTTAAAAGGATCGGATCGGTTTTTCTATCGGATACCTTTGGTTTTCATAAGAGAATTTCTTTTCATTTTTGAGATGATCTTGGATAAATCATTTTCAAAATAAATTTGGTCTATGCTTTCCTCTTTACTTTTGGCAAAGAGATGATATTGGACAAATAAAAGTAGAAGTTGACTGATATTGGATTTTTTTCGACTTTTTAAGGAACTTGGATAGATTCTGCTTTTCGAATGGAAATTTGGATATTTTTTTTGATTAATGCCTAACACAACATCAATCAACTTCTGGAACAAAGATAGCCACTATATTATTTCTGCAAAGGGCACTATTGCCCTTTTTTGCGCGTTATGTATTTACTGTATTTACCGTAAACATTCGTTTGGGTTAAACGCGGTATTACTTTTAATAAAATAGTATAAATACGAGTGAAGCAAAGCCTTCTTTATTCGGGTCGTGACTTTTGAACTGGAAAATAAGTGGGAAACGTTAATAACAGGAATATTAGAAATGTCTGGACTTGGTAAACCTTATGCTGGCAATATTGGAAGACTCCTCAATTATCCATTTTTAATAAAAAACTACTTCGCCAGGCTCTGAATAATATCGTACTTGGTTACGATGTGGTAATCGCCGGTTTCATCTTTGCTCAACACCGCTCCATTGTGTTTTGAAATTAAATTGCTTAATTTTTCAACGGACATTTCGAAGGGAACCATGGGATATTCTTTTTCCATTACAGACTCTATACTTTGCTCTTTTATTTCAGGATCAGATAATATTTTATTAAATAAACCGCTTTCGCTGAGTGAGCCTACTATGCTATTGCCATTCATAACCGGGATGTTTTCAATGTCGTATTTCTTCATTAGCTCTATAGCCTCGGCCACCTTTTGCTCCGTGTTTACAGTAACTAATTTTGTAGTGCCGCGCCCGTTTACCAGGTCCTTAAAAGTTTTTACTTCAAACCAGCCTCTTTCCATCATCCATTGGTCGTTGTATATTTTTGCTACATACCGGCTTCCATGATCGTGAAAAATGCACACCACCACGTCGTCTTTTTTAAGTTCTTTTTTCAATTGCATCAGGCCTTGCAAACAACTACCGGCGCTGTATCCGCAAAATAATCCTTCTTCTTTTGCAATGCGCCTGGCCATCACGGCTCCTTCTTTATCCGTAACTTTTACAAATTCATCAATGTATTGCATGTCGTAATTATCAGGCACAAAATCTTCTCCAAAGCCTTCACTGATGTAAGGATACACTTCGTTCTCATCAGTTTCTCCGGTATCAAAAAACTTTTTTAATAAAGAGCCATAGCTATCTATAGCCCATACTTTAATGGTAGGATTTTTTTCTTTTAAATATTTTCCAGTTCCTACAATGGTTCCGCCGGTGCCGGTGGCCACTACAAGGTGGGTGATTTTCCCTTCCGTCTGTTCCCATATTTCCGGGCCGGTTTGCTCGTAATGTGCAAGGCGGTTTGCCAAATTATCATACTGATTTACATACCACGAATTAGGCACTTCTTCTGAAAGTCTTTTGGAAACGGAATAATAAGAACGGGGATCTTCCGGCTCCACATTAGTGGGGCACACAATTACTTCAGCACCCACGGCTTTTAAAATATCTGCTTTTTCTTTGCTTTGCTTATCGGTAGTGGTGAAAATACATTTGTATCCTTTTACGATGGCAGCCAGCGCCAGGCCCATTCCGGTATTGCCAGAAGTGCCTTCAATGATGGTTCCGCCGGGTTTTATTTTTCCTTCCTGCTCAGCCACTTCCAGCATTTTTAGGGCCATGCGGTCTTTAATAGAATTGCCGGGATTAAAGTATTCCACTTTAGCCAAAACGGTACAGGGGAGATCTTTGGTAATCCGGTTCAGTCTTATCAATGGAGTATTACCAATGGTTTCCAATATGCTGTTTTTCCACATAATTTTTATTTTTGTAAAGTTAAAAAAATAAACCGGCAGATTATCTTGTAGCCTTTGAAGCAGGGTGGGGTGCCATTAATTCCAATGCCCTCCTCACTGTTTCATCGTAGGTATTATTTATTTCATAAAAACCTTCGGTACGCCAGATCTGCCGGGCAGTTAATACTTTTATTTGTTTGGCAAGCTGCGCTTTTTGCTCCGCATTATTAAGGTTTAAATGAATAGAATCTTTTTCTGCAAAAATTTTGAAATTATGCAGCGTTGTGGCATCCACCACATATTTCTCTTGAAAATTTTTGGGAGAAGCATAAGACACAAATTCTTTTTGATGTTGCAGGTAATTGAGATAAGTAAACTGGTTCAATGTGCCTTTCACCAGTGATTTGATTACTTCTTTGTCAAACGCCATTGTATCGTACGCCACAAAAAGATCGGGCGTGATGCCGCCACCATCATATAAAGTGTTGCCCGATTGGGTAGTATATTGTTTTTCGTGCGTGTGTTTTATGGAATCTGCATATATCATTTCTCCGTGTTTGAACCGGTTGAGAATATCTTTCCTGTAATCATCATTGCCGTTCTTATAAGATTTCTGAATGCTTCTTCCCAGTGGCGTATAATATCTTGCTACGGTGAGGCGCAGTCCGTAACCATCACTCAGCTCATATTGTTCCTGAACAAGGCCCTTGCCAAATGAACGCCTGCCCACGATAGTGGCCCTGTCCCAGTCCTGTAAGGCGCCAATCAAAACTTCACTCGCAGAAGCGGTTCCTTCGTTTGCCAGCACTATTAGTTTTCCTGTTCCAAAAACACCTTCTTTATTACAGCGGTATTCTTTTTTGGGAGAATGTGCGCCCTCTGTGTAAGTGATTAGTTTATTATC